>CAIWHI010000921.1 GCA_903912435.1 uncultured Bacteroidota bacterium
ATTCAAACCTTTTTTACCATTTTGTACTTCGTAAGATACCTTGTCGTTTTCACGAATCTCATCCATGAGACCTGATACGTGTACGAAGATGTCCTGGCCGCCGTTTGACGGAGTAATGAAACCAAAACCTTTAGTTCCATTAAAAAATTTTACTGTACCTTGTTGCATTTGCTTAAAATAAATTGTTTAGAAAAACCAAAGGTAGGCTTAAATATCTGTAGTACCTAAATTATTTTTCATTTATTTTTTTAGACAATTGAATTTAGCAATATAACAACCTCTTGTGGCTTAAATTGTTACAGTTAATGAAAATCTACAAGGATACCTTTGCCTTGTTTTTGTTTATAATATTAAGCAGTGGTATAAAGTCTCATTCACTGCCTAGCCATTACAAATCGCTGATAATCAGTTAAATTTTGGCAGCAATAGTAAATGATCTATTTCTTTACACAGAAAACCCTTAATAGTTTGCATATAGCCGGGATTAATCACCTGATACCAATATTATCATTTTGTAAAACTCTGTTTATATAAAAGAAAAGCGGTCCAAAACTATTTGAACCGCTTATATATATCAATACCCTACAATACTTTAACCCTGTACTACTACGCTGAATTGGTAGCTAACTGTGCAATTTAATGGAATTGTAGTCGCACGTCTTAGTACCGCATTAATTGTATAAGTAAACTGACTACCCAAATAGCTTTTCAATTCCGTACTGTCTACCGGCAAATCAATAGTTGTAGTATAAGTATCGGGAATATTACCTAAAGAAACAATATATGGAGTTTGATTGGAATTTGAAGTAAAAGCTGCATTAACAGATTGCAGGTTGGCGAAATTATTTTCGATGTTTGGATTCGTCAAAGTCAACTTCATCCCTACTATTTTTACACTCGAAATATTACTGCTATTTAATTGATTAGCCGTAGATGCCATAATAAATGAATCTACATTATAACCCACCGTGGTTGTACCAAAATTTATCTGCCCGGTGGTACTGCCTGAAGCAGGAAAAGTAATAGTTGCAGTACCAGTTTGCATGGGTAAGTTAAAATGCAGGTTTTTACCAAGTTTGGTGCATGACTGCAATGAAGAAATAACGAAAACAGACATTGCCAATACCAGAATCGAAAGTAGGGAGTGTTTTTTCATGAAATTTAATTTTAGCAAATTTAAGTAAAAGTTTTTAAATAAGTTAATTTGTAACTCTTTTCAGAACATAAAACAAAAACCAAGGCTAATATATCACTTAAACCTATTGGTTTTAATTTAAAATCTTAATGTGGCGATTTTGTTTTTTTAATACCACTTAGCACAGATTTTATTACCTTTATGAACTCAAATTGGTTATGCAATTATCATGCCAGTTTTGTTTAAATATCGCATCATTTAACCGCGGATATTGTTAAACATCCGCATAAATACTTATATTTTGACAGCTACAAAGAAACAATTTGTAAAATTTGCACACAAAGAACAAGACAGTTTTTATGATGTGGTAAGAAGTAGGGTGTCAGATTATTTCACATCAAATAATATCTCACCATACTCTAATACTACCATGCGCATCAAGACAATAGCTATGGTAAGTATGTATTTCGTACCTTATTTGGTAATGGTTAGTGGTGTAGCTAAGTTTAGTCTCCTTTTTTATTATTCACTATGGCTGCTAATGGGCCTGGGACTAGTAGGCATTGGTACTTCTGTAATGCACGACTCTAATCATGGCGCCTACTCCAAAAATAAAGGAGTAAACAAATTTTTAGGTAACCTGTTGAATTTGCTTGGTGGATATGCCCTCAACTGGAGGATACAGCATAATGTATTACACCATACCTACACCAATATTCATGGCCTTGACGAGGATATTGAAGCAGGATCAATTATCCGTATGACACCAGATAAGAAATTAAAGCCCTACCATCGTTTTCAGCATATATACGCCTGGGGCCTATATTGCTTGATGAATTTATATTGGATTACAGCTAAAGATTATATCATGCTTCGTAGGTATAATGATAATAATCTACTCAAAAATCAAAAAACAACCCTTAAAAAATCTGTTATTGAACTTAGCCTGCTTAAAGTATTGTATATATCTTATATCATAGTACTTCCAATAATGTTTTCAGGTTTCGCCTGGTACCATGTTGTTTTCGGGTTGATTGCAATGCATATTGTTGCCGGATTCTCTTTGGCTTGTATATTCCAACCGGCACATGTAGTAGAAACTTCAGATTATGCACCACCTACTTCGGCTCGTAAAATGGAAAATAACTGGGCTGTACATCAGATTTTAAATACAGCCGATTTTGCTCCCGATAATAAGTTGGTTTCCTGGTTTATTGGTGGGCTTAATTTCCAGATTGAGCATCATCTGTTTCCTCATGTTTGCCATGTGCACTATCCTGAAATTGCAAAAATAGTCAAAGAAGTAGCTGGAGAGTTTAATCTGCCTTACATTGTTATGCCTACTTTCCGCAGCGCACTTTACGCCCATGGCAAAATGCTCAAAAAACTAGGTAGCAACGAAACTATTTAATAGAACATTCCTTCATAAAAAAAGCGAACTCCCCAATGGGGAGTTCGCTTTTTTTATGAAGGTCTTTAAAAGAATTATAAAATCAGGAGTAATTCACACATAGCCGCCTCAGCTTTTTCAACCTGAGGCGGCTTTTTTTATTTCTCCTTATTTCTTTACTAGTGCAAGTGCCAAAACTTCGGAGGCATCACTTACGTAGTGAAAATTCAGTCCTTTTATGTACTCCTTGTTAATTTCGTCAATGTCCTTTTCATTAGGTTTTGGCAATATTATTTCGCGGATACCAGCACGCTTTGCAGCCAATATCTTTTCCTTAATACCACCTACAGGCAATACCTGTCCACGCAGGGTAATCTCACCTGTCATGGCAAAATATGGCTTTACCTTCCTATCCATAAAGGCTGAGGCTAGTGAGGTAAGCATAGTAATACCAGCACTTGGACCATCCTTAGGGACTGCCCCCTCA
>CAIWHI010000922.1 GCA_903912435.1 uncultured Bacteroidota bacterium
ATTATAAAAAGACGGGCATTATTCCTGAATACCTCATTTTAGATATTGAGAATCCTACCACCATTGGCAATGCAGCTTGCGAGCAATGGATAAAGACCTTTTGCGATACAGTAAAAGCACATACAGGTATAGATGTTATCATTTATAGTTATAAGCCATGGCTTGATGAGCACCTGGCCCCAACCCATAAATTAGGCATCCATAGACTATGGATTGCCAACTATAATGCAGCATTAAAAACACCGCTATTACCTGTAGGCTGGAAAACCTACTTTATGTGGCAATACAATGATAAGGGTACAATACCTGGCATTCATGGCAATGTGGATTTAACGGTATTTCATCCTTAAGGAATATATATGAACTAAAAAGATTCATCGGGCAATTTAGCATGATGAACCTTTTTACTTTTTATACCCCACCTTAGTTACAAATAACCGTAAAGGTGATTTTATTATTGTCGATTATCATTGAAAGACGATAACCCAATTGGGCACAAAGTTCCTTACAAATATATAAGCCTATACCCATGCCATTTATATTATCGTCTTTGTGGAATTTTCTGAATTGGCCTACATCTTTAAGTTCAAAATAGGTATCAACATCAATATTATTTGTAACCGAAAATTCAAATCCTTTTCCGCGTGCCTTTAATATTACTTCCGGTGTTTTGCCATGAACATCATATACCACTGCATTATCAATCAATTCGGTAAATATGATATTAATGTACTCGGCATGACCACGCCATTTATCAGTAAGTTCGGCCTTTACATGGATCGGGTTGAAATTATTGGTAATTCCATTATTGTAATAGTCTAATATCTGGTTGAGTATATCTGCAATAAATATTGATTCGGTATTGGTATCTTTAGCTACAAACTTTTGAGTACTCAATGTTGAGTACATCATCAGGTTGCGGGTATTGCGGAACATCCTGAAGCTGGAATGATAAATAGCAGTAATGGTATCTGTAAAATCTTTAGGCTCAAAATTGATGCCCGTACTTTCTATAAGGTAGGTTGCATTTACTATGCCATTCAATGGGTTGAGGAATTCTTTTTTGAAATTATCGCCCAATAGCTTAAACCATTTATCATTGATTTCGGCGTTATGAAACTCGCTTTTTTTACGGTGAATCATAATGCGCGAATTGATGGTTTTCACTAGATCTTTAATTGAAAAAGGTTTGGTAAGGTAGTCATCTGCACCCTTATTCATACCATGCCTTATGTCGGCTTCCTCGCTATACGCCGACAGGAAAACAAATGGTGTCTGGTATAATTTCTTGTCGTTTCTTACTTTTTCCAGTATTTCAAGGCCGTTAATGTCGGGTAGGTTGATATCACATAAAATGAGGTCTACAGGCTCATTCCAGATTAGTGATAATGCCTCTTTACCATTTTCGGCTGAAATAACCTCAAATTTGTTCAACTCCAGCGAAAGTCGGATTGAAGAACAAAGTTCTTTTTCATCTTCAACTATTAATATCCTATCTCGTGTCATATCAATTTATTTGTGGTAATGAGATGAAAAATGTGGTACCCTTATTAATTTCACTTTCGAACCATACTCTTCCATAATGTTTTTTTATTGCGTAGTCTACTACCACCAGTCCTATTCCAGTACCCTGAATTACACCTACATTTGAAGCACGATTGAAGGTTTGGAATAATTTTGCATTATCTGCAGCAGGTATACCAATACCGAAGTCACGAATCTGAAATACTAATGCCGTACCATCCAGGTATATGTTCAATTCTGGTGCCTGCTTACCCGCCGAATATTTGAATGCATTATTAATTAGGTTTACAATAGCAAGGCGCATCAATTTTTTATCAAAAATCACATCCCCTATCTCCGGATTCGGCTCAAAAACCAGAGTGCGGTTATCGGTATAGGGGTCGTAGAGGTCTGATTTAAGTTCGTTCAAAAAATCGTTTACATTCACAATTTCAGTTACAAACTCAATATTACCCGATTCTATACGGCTTATCATTAGTAATCTGTTCAAGATATCGGTCATTACTGCCACTTCTTTATTGATCCGCTCAATCATCTTTCGTGGGTCAAGATTTATGGGCTCACCATCCTTTTTCCCTACCACCATTTC
>CAIWHI010000923.1 GCA_903912435.1 uncultured Bacteroidota bacterium
GGTGGCGATGAGATTTGGAATGGAAAGGTAATTGTGAATTAAAGTGTAAAAGAGGTTTGCTGTTCATTAAAACTTCACATACTTCTCCGTCAGCTCCTTATCCACACCACGGGCTCTGGCTGTTTTGGCCTGGCGGCGCAATATGATTTCAAAAATACTCATCCATCCGGGCAGGTTACTTTCGCTAATATCGAATAACCATGCAAGGGCATGCTTGTCTTTGGGGAATCCGTTCTTTTTGGTTTGGCCATCACGGGCCAGGCCATAACCTATCTGTAAGGATTGCTCAAAGCCCCTGCTTGCAGGCCTTAATTCTACCCTGAATTTGCATACGTTGTCACTGGTATTAAAGAACCGGTGGTTAATATTAGGCTGGGCGGTAGCAGTAGCACCCGGTAGTAGGGTGTGAATGTTTTTTCCTAATTGCACCTTTAATTCACCTTCCATGCAGTCGAATTTTTCAGAGTATGTTTTGTGGTAGTGTATTCCTACACCACCTTGTGGGGCTAGTTCCACCTCTACAAGGGTGCATTCGCCATTAGTTTCGGCTGCAGTTTTCAAAAATGTTACATAATCCTTTTGAATAGGATTGTAGATTCTACGAGTGTTTTCCATGAGTTTTTTAAAGAATAAAATTAACTATTAATGGTTTTATTTGCAATGCTGTCAAGTATTTATACGGAAAATTTTTAGGTGCGGTTTTACCAAATAGAAATATTTTCACTCCCACATCAAAAAAACCTTTAGCTTTATTACCACTTATTTTTATGTCAAAAGAAAGACTCCTGTTTCGTATACGCCTGATGATGGGCTTTTTTGTGGTGATGCTGGTTTTGAGCGGGGTCACGGCCTTTCCGGTTTATACCGAAATGAAGTGGCTAATGGGGCTGAATATTTTCCCGCCTACTACTGCTATGGGGCAATGGATGAATCAGGTATGGCTGGGCGTAGATGATATGAACACCAAAAACGCCTTTTTGTTCTATGGGTACGATTGGCTGGCTTTTGCACATATTGTTATAGGTACTGCCTTTATTGGCCCTTACCGCGACCCGGTGCGCAATAAGTGGGTGATTGATTGGGCCATGCTGGCTTGTATAGGAGTAATACCCCTGGCCACCATTGCCGGTCCCATCAGGCATATACCCTGGTTTCATATTTTGATTGATTGTTCTTTTGGGTTCATCGGTATTATTCCCTTATTAGTACTTCGTTCCTGGGTAGGCAAGCTGGAGAAAATGGAATCTAAAATGTAAGCAGGTTGTTTTATAAATCATAATCTGAAGAACCTCGACTGATTTTGGCTAAAGCCGTATTGAATTTATTCATATTCCCCGGCCTGAAGGCCAGGGCTACTATGAAACAAGACGCTTTACATAACCTAATAAATTTGTAATCTGATTTTGCATGAATCGTTGGCCACTCACTACGACTAATTTTTGGGAATCGGCCCCGTTTTTCAGGTTGTTGGTGCCATTGGTAGTGGGTATTTTCAGCTATTATCAGTTTGGCTTGTTGCCCCATTTCCTGCTTTGGGCTGGTATTACTTTAGTAGTGGCCTTAATTTCCTATCTGGTTTTTAGCCTACAGAAAAGAGAAAAATCTATAGTGGTTGTTGGCCATTTTCTGGCTTTGAATTTTCTCTTATTTGGTTTTGGCTATTCATTGGCCGTGGCTTGTGATACCTCGTTGAGAACCAATTATTTTGGCAATTACCAGGGCAAACAATCCGTATTATTGGCCCGGATTAATGCTACCCCAATAGAAAAGGAACATACCTGGAAATTATCATTAGATATTTTGCAGGTATTTAGGAATGGGAATATTCAACCCGTAGAAGGTGAGGCATTTATTTATGTGTATAAGGACATGCTACCCATGCTTTACCACAAGGGCGATACCTTGTTGTTGCCGGGTGGATGGGAAAGAATCACCAATTCCGGAAATCCCTATGAATTTGACTATGCCCGCTATTGCAGCCGAAATAATCTCCTATACCGCCAAACCTGCCATCCCCAAGACCTGAGCCTATACGCAAGTGAAGACCCTACTAAAGCCTCCCTCGTTGATAAATGCCACGATTGGTGCATGGCCTGCCTTGATAAATACATCACCGAATCCCGCAGCAAGGGCCTTATCCAGGCAATGCTGATAGGTGATGAAATAAACCTAGATGAAGACCTGCGGCAATCCTATGCCGAAACTGGTATAATCCATATCATTTCTATTTCGGGTGGTAATGTGACCATCTTCTTTATAGCCATAGCTTTTTTGTTCAGGTGGCAAAAATCGGTAAGGCATTATTGGTTAAGGTATTTGATTGCACTCCCATTGGTATGGTTTTATATTATGATGGCAGGTGCCCCACCATCGGCAGTAAGGGCGGCTATTATGTTTTCATTGCTGGCCTTTTCGGTGATTTTTCAGAAAAATAACCATACCCTCAATACCTTGTTCACCACTGCTTTTTTATTACTGTGCTTCAGGCCCATGTGGTTGTTTTCGGTTGGGTTTCAATTGTCATTTGTGGCGGTTTTGTCCTTAATCCTGTTCTATCCGGCCATCAACAGGTTGGTAAAATCAAAGCACAAGGTAGTCAATTGGCTGTGGAGTGGGGTAGCGGCGAGCCTGGCGGCAGAGATATTAGTGGCACCTATAGTGGTTTATTATTTCCACACTTTTCCACTGTTTTTTATAGTGGCCAATTTCGCTGCCTTCCTGTTTATGAATATTGTGCTCATATTGGGTATGTGCATTATTGGGTTTAGTTTCCTGCCTTACTTTTCTAAAATCCTTGCCTGGCTCACCACCTGGCTGGTAGTATTATTCAATAAAATTGTTACCCTCCTCCAGGGCCTGAACCCAGAATGGCTATTGTACATACGTCTTTCCTTTGCTGAAATGTTACTTTTATATCTGGTAATCATTGGGTTGGGCCTATACCTAATGCGGCAAAGAAAATCAGCCTTATTTATGGGGCTAAGCATGGTCTGCCTTTTAATGGGGCTGTTCTGTGCGGATGCCTGTGGGCATTTGGTTCAAAATAGTCTGGTGGTCTTTAATGTCTCTAAGGCCAACTATTTGGAGCAATTTGTAGGGAGTAGGTACAATGTTTTAAAAGACGACACAACCTCCCCCAAAAGAATAAAATATGCTGTAAAGCCCTCCCATATTGAATTTCAGGCCTGGATAAAGGATTCAACCTCCATTCCTGATATTCAGGAAATAGGAGGTAAAACAGTATTGGTATTAAATAAGCCCATTTCATGTAATGCCTATTTCCCGGTTGATTACCTGATCCTTAATTATTCCACCCAACCCGATTTTGAACAATTGAATAAAGTCTTTTCTCCCAAATTGATAGTACTGGGTAATAATTATACCCGCACCAACCTGGCTCAAATTTTAGCCAAAGCAAAAAAACTGTGTATAGAGGTTCATTCTGTTGGTAGTGAGGGGGCGATAGTTATTGAGTAGGGTGGTGTGGTCTTATATAAACTTATTATCCTTCGCAGCCTTTATCGCATCTGCCTTAGAGTGCACATCCAGTTTGTGGTAGATGTTTTTGATGTGCGATTTTACGGTTTCAAGGTCTATATAGAGTTCATCTGCTATGCGCTTGCGGCTTTTGCCGGTAGCTATCTGCTCCAGTATTTCAGTTTCACGGCGGGTTAGGGGAGTGGTTTCATTTCTTTTGAATGAGGAAATAACCATGCGCGCTATGTGGGCGCTCATTGGGCCGCCACCGTCCATTACCTCGTGTATGGCTGCAACAATTTTTTCGGGAGGGGTGTTTTTGGTGAGGTATCCTGCTGCGCCATTACCCAGTGCACGGAATATCAGCATCTCCTGTTCGTAAACTGTTAGGATAAGGATATGGGTATCTGGAATAAGTCTTTTTAATTTGGGCAGGGCTTCAATACCGCTAATACCGGGTAGTTCCACATCAAGCAAGAGTACATCAGGGTCGTCCTGCACTATTTTTTTGAAAGCATCTTCGCAAGATGAGTAGGTAGCTACAATTTTATATCCTGCTGTATTCCCTATCAGAAAGGCATAACCCTCACGTATGGTTTCGTCATCTTCTATTATTACTACCCTAATATCCAGATCCCTTTTCATAATGTAATATTTAAGGTAAAGTTCCTTATTTCGGCAATATAATGTATCACCTGTTTGGCGGTATTTATTTGGGGGGTGTAAGCAGTATTTTGAAATTGCAGACAATTTGGTGGCATGCTTCAAACGACTTCCTATATATTTTGCTGCGCCATTCGTTGGATAATCCGGATTTTCTTGCATCCTTTGCCTTAGAATAGATACTCAATAATATGAAAATTGCAATTTTAGGAGCAGGTATGGTAGGCCGTACAATGGCTATTGACCTGTGTGCGAAATATGAAGTTACTTCTTTTGACA
>CAIWHI010000924.1 GCA_903912435.1 uncultured Bacteroidota bacterium
CAACTATGTACTAAAGAATATAAAAACTCAGTATATAATAGATACTCCTAAAATACTGAAAATATACCTGCTTGCTTGATATTTCTATTAATAATAATAATAATAAATTAAGTTACCATTACAGGTTAACAAATGTACAATTAATTATTATTTCTCTTCTTATAAAATTCTGTGGTCAACTAAAAAAGATTTCGATCATGCATTTGAAGGCATCCAGAAATTGCCCATTAAGGCAAGATTTGGAGTGTATGTTGCTTTTAAATATTATTTGTCGCTCTTCAAAAAGATCAAAAAAATTCAGCCGCAAAAAATCATGCAACAGAGAATTCGGATCCCGGACTATGGTAAATTTTTTATACTGGCTAAAGCTGGGATCCGTAGTCAAATGAATATGTTGTAGTTTCATTAATTATTGTTGAATCAAGTTTATGGAACAGGTAGTACTAGTAAATGAGCGTGATGAAGAGCAGGGACTGATGGAGAAAATGGAGGCGCACGAAAAAGCTTTGTTGCACAGGGCATTCAGTGTTTTTGTTTTTAATAAATCAGGCGAACTACTATTGCAGCAACGGGCACTTGATAAATATCATAGTGGAGGTTTGTGGACGAACACCTGTTGCAGTCACCCCCGCCCCAACGAATTAGTTCTAAATGCAGCTTCAAGAAGGCTCAAAGAAGAAATGGGTTTCGATACTTCACTGACCAAAGTTTTTGATTTTATATATCAGGCAAGTTTTGAAAACGGACTAACCGAACATGAATTTGATCATGTTTTTGTGGGTTATTACGATGGCCCAATTGAGCCTGATCCCCAAGAAGTAAATGCTTATGTTTATCGTACCATGGAAAGTATTGAGCAATCCCTTTTGTCGCATGATGGATTATTTACTGCTTGGTTCGAAATTATCTTTCCCAAGATGAAAGAATGGTGGCAGTTGAATCTTGCGCAAAAAATTGCTTAATTTTCAACACATATTTTATGAGCAGCACAAAAAAAGCAATTGTTATAGGTGCAGGAATCGCAGGCATAGCCTCTGCGATCAGGCTTGCCGTGCAAGGATTTGAAGTGTCTGTATTTGAAAAGAACGAATATCCTGGAGGGAAGATCAGTGAATTCAAAATAGGTGATTATCAGTTTGATGCGGGTCCGAGTTTATTTACCCAACCCGAAAATATAGCGGAACTCTTCGAATTGGCTGGGGAGCCAATAGACGATTATTTTCAATACCAAGCCCTACCCATTTCATTTAAATATTTTTATGAAGATGGAACTGTGATCAATGCATTCACAGATAACCAAGCTTTTGCTGAAGAACTAGAAAATAAAACGGGAGAAAAAGCTGAAAAGGTATTGAGCTATTTAGAAGCGTCTAAGAAATTATATAACAATATCGCAGGTATTTTTTTGAATCATTCATTACACAAAATCAATACTTTATTTTCTGTTGATATTTTCAAAGCGATCAAAACTGTTCGATGGAAATATCTATTCAAAACCATGCACGATTTGAATGAGAAACATTTTGAAAAGCCACATTCTATCCAATTATTTAATCGCTTTGCAACTTA
>CAIWHI010000925.1 GCA_903912435.1 uncultured Bacteroidota bacterium
ACTATGGATACTTTTGTAGGTACAGGCGGGCCCATGGACCTGGGCCGTCCCAAAGGTTCTGATTGTAATACAATGGGTGGGTGGATTTTACTTTCTGCTATAAATTCATATGGTTGGAATAGACTATACGGCACAGATCTTAATTACAGGCCCGGAGATACTGCCATAACAATTACTGGTCCAAATACAGTGTGTAGTGGTACTAGTATCACTCTTAGAGATACCAACTATGTATATTGGGATGGCCATTGGCGGAGTAGTAATCCTGCCGTTGCTACTGTAACAGCCCCAGTAGATTCTACTCATGGTGTGGTTACAGGTATTTCACCTGGTACGGCAATCATCACTTTTACGCTTACCAATGATGGTGCCCTATTATGTGTGAGCAGCAGAACTAAAGTGGTTACAGTGCATGCAGCTGGTTGCACCGGCATGCCTGTGGCAGGTACAGTAACAGGTAGTTCTATAATTTGCCCCGGTACCAGTACTATACTCACCCTCGCAGGATACACTACCTGCACACAGTTACAGTGGCAATCATCGGCAGATAGTGTCATGTGGGTTGATATTCCCGGTGCAGGTTATGATACTTTGGTGATTGATTCCACTGCCTCCAGGTGGTATAGGTGTAAATCCACCTGCCTTACCAGCGGTTTATCGGCTTTTACACCTGCCTTCTCCGTTTACAGAGGTTTTTCTATTGCAGCACACTCCATAATTCATAATAGCGATACAGTTTGCAATGTTGCTCATTTCAGGCTTAGTGCTTGTGGTATTTCGCACGATCCTCTTAATGTTACCACCTGGTTTGGTGATGGCTCTTCATTAAACACATCTCTTACCGGTACCCTTAATGCACATGATGATATTTACCATCAATACCTTACTCCAGGTTCTTATACTGTAAAGCAGGTTTTGTATAATGGCACCACACCACAGGATTCTGTAGTATTTCCATATGAGTTCGTATTTTGTAACTATATACCTTTGAAGTTTTATTATGACGCCAACCATAATTGTGTTTTTGATAGCGGAATTGACAACCCCAATATGGTTCCTATAGCAGTAGTAGTTGATTCTGATTCACATACTATTGATACCATTAGTGCATTTAGCGGCTTATTTTATATGGCCCTGGGCCCAACTGGCACAGTCTATTCATTCAGACCCATTCTTTACTCCTCTGATATGGCAATCTCCTGCCCGTCTTCTGGTATCATCATTGATACAATTGGTACAATTACAGATAGCTACCCTGTAAACTATTTTGGCATTGATTGCAGTTCTGATACATTATTCGATTTGGGTGAACATATAACCTTTTATGCATACAGACATACTGCACGGGGTTTTATTGATATAACGAACCCACATTGTATACCCAAAAATGCCACCGTGAAGTGCATATTTAGCCCTAAATTAATTTTTAGTTATTCTAATCCGGTTCCTACAAGTGTGGTAGGGCAAACAATTATTTGGGATTTGACTAATATAAAGAATACTCATACTAGATACATAGGATTTGAATTGCCACAAACTACATTTTTAATGCCTGGTGATACTATCCACACTTCCTACAAAGTAACACCCATAACC
>CAIWHI010000926.1 GCA_903912435.1 uncultured Bacteroidota bacterium
AGTACCAAGGGCGAATCCTCCTTACCACAAAGTTGACTATATTTGACCTGTTTCAATGAAAGAATAATGACTCTCTTTTTTCAAGAAACAAACATATAAGGGCGAAATGTAATTTCGCATCTAAACAACAGCGCACATCTATTTCAGCACCTTCATCTTCACAGTCTCAATACGGGTATCAGTAACCAACAATACATCAAACTCATATTTGCCCAAAATGATGCGCTCCTTTATTTTAGGTATTGTTTCGTGCTCGGTAATGATATAGCCCGAGAGGGTTTCAGACTCATCGGTAGGGAAGGCAAAACCATATTTTTCATTCAGGTAGTCCAGTTCCAGCCTGCCTGAGAAGATGAACTCGTTTTCGGAAATTTGTTTATCCACATGTTCCTGCTCGTCATACTCATCATTGATATCACCAAATATTTCTTCCAGCACATCCTCCATGGTAACTATACCAGCCGTTCCTCCAAACTCATCAATCACCCAGGCTATGCTCTTGCGCTCCTTCGTGAATCTGTTCATTAGGTCCACAGCACTCATAGCTTCAGGCACCGGGGTAATGGTATGCAGCACCTCTTTAATGGTGCTGGGCCTACGGTTCAGGTCCAGGTGATGAATATAACCCTGTATATTGTCTATATTATCATCGTAAACCAAAATCTTAGATAGTTTGGTATCAATAAATTTCTTCTTTGCATCAGCAATGGTATCACTTATTTCAACCGCTTCAATTTCATTACGTGGCACCATGCACTTCCTCACCTTTACATTCACCAGATACAGGGCATTCTCAAAGAGCTCGGTATTCATGTCATTATTCTCATTCTCATGACCATGCATGCTTTGCTTTACCAGCAGTTCCAGGTCAACCCGATTGAACACTTGCTTATTTTCCTTAAACCTTACATTGAACAGATACTTGAGAATAAACTCAGAAATAGAAACGAAAATCTTGGCAATGGGGTAGAAAATGTAATACATTATCAGCATCGGTATACTGAATATTGCCAATACCGCCTCCGCCTTATTCCTGAAAATAGCCTTCGGCAAAAATTCGGCAAAAATGAGGATGATAATAGTAGCCAATAGGGTATCAATAATCAGCTTGGTATATTCCGATAGGTTAATGTGGTAATGATGCAGTAGCCGTTCGGTGGCGATTGATGAGAGTAAGCCATATACAACCAAAAGTACATTAACGCCCACCAAACTTGTGCCAATAAACTCACTAGGGTTTTCCATAAACCGGGCCAAAATCTGACCGGATATCTTGCCTTGTTTTTTGCGAAGCTCAATATTTAGTTTATTGGCAGAGATAAAAGCAATTTCCGTACCGGCAAAAAAACCGATAAGTAAAATACATAAAACAATGTATAATAAAAGATGCGTTATATCCATCGTGCCAAAGATAGTAAAAAGTAATTACTAATGACCAATGTCATAAAATGTTAACCTAATTGTGGGCCAATATTATAAACAAATAGCTGTCCTGTAGGGATAAATATTCCTACAGGACAGTGAAAAATCCATTTAATTTATACTACTATTTTAACTTCCTGAAAATATAGCGCGTAATAAATAAGCCCCCCGAACTACTCCCACCCGATGATTGCTGGTTGGTGCCACAGGTTGTTTGGCATAGTTCCCAGCCCTGGGTAGCTAATTCGTTTAGCTTGTCAACAATTACCCTGTCATTATTGGCAATATTCTCAAAATTAATACCCACAAGACTATAGAAATTTTTAAGGTCTTTCTCTAGTAGCTGACCACCATCATCAGTTGTCAAGATTCTTGAGCGGCCCATGCCACCTGGCACTACTGACTCTACAGTACTTATTTGCTTATAAATATAAGTAGGGCGGCCCGTATTATTATCGGGTGCCGGTGCTGGTTTGAAGGAAAATGCACCAATTGTGAGTAGTGCTGTCAATGCTGCAACCGAAATTGTTGTAAGATGTTTATTCATTTTGCGCTAATTTTTACGGCGATAAAATAAGCGAACAATTTGTTAACTTAGCTATTTTTTTTAGATTTTAACAGCAATTATTTTTTTATTAATGCAAACTTATTTACTTTTACTCTGATACATGGCTCTTGCGTTCATCTTTATCTAAAAATGTAGTGATATGTTGGCAATCAAAAGAATGTTGAATAGAATTATTTTTATGTTATTATTGGTGGTATTGTCTTACAATTCCAATGCCCAAATATCGTCTTATATTACCAATCATAAGGTAGTAGCAACTATTTTGGGTATGGGTTATGGTATTCCTCCATCAGTTATTTTGGCTGTAGCTTTGGTTGAGTCATCGGCAGGTAATGGTGCTACTGCAAAGGTGTTGAACAATCACTTTGGTATAGTGGGCCAGAATGAATTCGTAAATGATAAAGGGCATAGCAGCAGATACAAGCAGTATACTCATGAATTTGAGTCTTACCTTGATTTTTGCAAAATGATTTCCCGTAAAAGATTCTATTCTAAACTTAAGGATAATGATAATCCTAAGTTGTGGGTAAAAGCCATAAGCAAGGCAGGCTATTCAGAAGACCCTGAACAATGGGAAAAAAAGATATTTGGCATTATTGCGTCAAATAAATTATAAACTCCATACTTTTGCCCGCGGATAATTATTTTCCCTATTTTTATGAATCATAATAAGAATGTAGTTGTATTCACACTGGTGACTACATTCATTTTGTTTTTTTACTCTGCCTTAACTGCCAAATACCAGTTTAATATTTTAGGTTTGAATAATATCAGCATCTTGTCTGATATAGTTATTAGCACTCATGATACGGTGCCC
>CAIWHI010000927.1 GCA_903912435.1 uncultured Bacteroidota bacterium
ACCTATCACAGCAGCAATAAAGTAGCATACTATCTGTGTAATCACGAACCACTGTATCTTGAAATGGGCAGCAGTGGGTGGGTAAAACAAGAGGAAGCCACAGATTAAAATCATCAACAGCCTGTCGGTAATGGAGATAAGGCCATCAGTTTTGAATTTGTGGAGGGCGGCTATGTTACTGCGTATAAAAGAGAGCAGGGCATTGAGCGACTGTATGAGCAATACCCCTGCCAATAGCCAAAGCTCCCAGCCCCGGTAGCCAAAGGCATAGCCCCAGGTGCAGGCAAGCCCCATGTATATAAGTATGAGTACCAACCTTGCCGATAGCATTGCCGGGAATATTTCAGGGAGCTTGTCGGGGTGGCTGGCTATGGTGCGGCTATTGTAACTGCTGATACCAAAGTCTAAAACTGTCTGGAAAATGATACTCAAACTTAGTAATGCCTGATAGGTGCCATAAGAGGCGCCTGGCACCCTTATTTGCACTGTACGGTCTATAAAAAGCACCCAAATGGGCTTTACAAGTACGTTTACAGCTATTACGAAAATAATATTTTTTACAAAAAAACGTCGCATTCCGATATTTAACGGCAGATAAAGCAGTAAAAGTATATTTTTGTCTCCATAAGGTATGCGGATAGCTGTAAATACACGGTTACTTTTAAAAGGGAAGCTGGAAGGTATAGGTTGGTTTACTTATCAAACACTGGAACGGATTGTGCGGGCGCATCCCGAACATGAGTTCTATTTTTTCTTCGACAGGCCATACGACGAGGCTTTCGTATTCGCCCCAAATGTAACACCTGTGGTGGTTCACCCACAGGCAAGGCATCCTATTCTGTTTTACATATGGTTTGAATGGAGCTTGCCCATGATGCTGCGCAAGTATAAAATAGATCTCTTTTTATCTCCCGATAGTTATTTGTCGCTCTCTACCAAAGTACCTACCTGCCTGGTAATACACGATTTGGCATTTGAACATTACCCTGAACATTTTGTTTTAAGCCATAGGCTTTATTGGAGGCATTATTCGCCCTTGTTTGCCCGCAAGGCAAAGCGGATAGCCACTGTTTCAACATTCTCTAAGGAGGATATAATAAAACACTATGGCATAGACCCCAAGAATATAGATGTGGTATGCAATGGTGCCCATGATGAATATAGACCACTGGACCATAATGAAAGGGAAGCTGTGAAGCAGAAATATGCCGAAGGTTGCGAGTATTTTGTGTTTGCCGGTGCCCTGCACCCACGTAAAAACATCGTGAACCTACTCAAGGCATTTGTTATCTTTAAGAAAAGGCAGAAAACCAATATGAAGTTGGTAATAGCTGGTCGCCCTGCATGGAAATATGAGGAAGTGGAACAAATGCGCCAAAGCATGGACTTTAAAGATGATGTGAAATGGGTGGGCTATATGAATGTAGATGAGCTTTCGCAGGTTATAGGCGGGGCTTATGCACTGGTTTATGCATCTTTGTTTGAAGGATTCGGCATACCAATTCTGGAGGCTCTGCAATGCAATGTACCCGGTATAGTGAGTAATACATCTTCAATGCCAGAAGTAGCAGGTGATGCTGCCTTATTGGTGGACCCCACTAGCCCTGAAGACATTGCTGCCAAAATGCACCTACTCTATAAGGACGAAAACCTCCGCAAAAAGCTGATTAGTAATTCAGCCCAACAAACGAAAAAATTCAACTGGGATATTAGTGCATCAAGGCTTTGGGATAGCATGATGAAATGTGTGCCTGATAAGAAGTAGAAGGTCCTCCCCAAAAACTATTTTTCTCAATTTGCCGCCCATTTCATAATTTGCCTAAAGCTTTTACGTTATCATTTTTTAGATGATGTTAAGCCTTGTTTTTATTTTCAATTCCCATGGCATGAAGTGTATTCTATTTTACCTTGTTCTATTTTGTTCTGTTTTCACAGGATTCCAGGCTTCTGCTACTATAGGTTGGAATAAGCTGCCTGCGGGGAGCAGAGGGATGGCTAATAAATCGGCACTTAATATTCCCCATACCTACTATAGTGTAGATATGGCTGCTGCCAGACAAACACTCAATAATGCTACAGCCACTGAGAATCAGCTTATTGACCTACCCATGGCCGATGGTAGCATTCGTATGTTCAAGATATGGAGTAGGCCAATACTTACAGGGGAAATGGCAACCAAGTACCCCTCAATTAATACTTACAATGCCGAGGCTGTAGATAATAGGAACATCACTGCAAAAATAGATTTTACCGAATATGGGTTTCATGCCATTGTATTTGATGGGATTAATATTGCCCTTATAGACCAGGATGGGGATCCTGCTGAGGGTATTTGTAGGATGCATTTGAAAAAGGATGAAGTAAGACCAAAGGGTAAGTTATTGGCCTGCGGTCAGAGTGGTTCAGCTACAAATGTAAGCCACCCTATTCCCGATATTGCCCATAAATCAGCCCAAAGAATTGTAAATGGTACTGAATTAAAAACTTTTAGGTTAGCCCTATCCTGCGACCACCAATATGCGCAGACAGTCACCAATTCATCAACTCCTACAATAGCGCAGGTGCTGAGTAAAATGGTTACCACTATGAATAGGGTAAACGGTGTCTATGAGCGTGAATTTTCTATTACTATGCAGTTTGTACCAAATGAAGATACCCTAATCTGGACAACTGAATATGGAAGTATAAATGGGCACGATACCTTTTCGTTAGTAGATAATCTGGCTGCCGATTGCCTTCCCATAAATCAGGATGTATGTGATAAAAGAATAGGGAATGCCAATTACGATATAGGCCATGTATTTACAACTGGTGCAGGTGGGTATTCACAGATTGGTGTAATATGCATGTATGGGTATAAGGCCATGAGTGTAACAGGCGAAGCAAGCCCCGAAGGTGATGGTTTTGATATAGATTATGTATGCCATGAAATGGGCCACGAATTTAATGCCGACCATACCTTTAATAGTGAGGAAGGATTTTGCGGAGGTGGTAATATTAATTTGCCTACAGCCTATGAGCCGGGAAGTGGGTCAACCATAATGGCCTATGCAGGTATCTGCCAAAATGATGATATCCAAATGCACACTGATGCCTATTTTCATTCTGAGAGCCTGATACAGATTCAAGGTTTCATGAACACATTGGCAAGTTCATGTGGCGTAAGGACTCCTACCGGTAATATACCTATTTCATTACCTGCTTTTAGTGCATCTTACTACATTCCCTACCTCACTCCTTTTGAATTGACTGCCCCACAGCCAACCGACAGTGTTGCAGATACATCAATCACCTGGTGCTGGGAGCAGTTTGACCTTGGTGATGGCGGTGCAAGTTTTAAAAATACCCATCTGGCAGGACCCATTTTCAGGTCTTATACCCCGTCTAAATCGCTCACAAGAATTTTCCCCAGAGATACCCTGGTGCTTAATGGCATTTTAAGCGAAGTGGGCGTTGAAGCCCATGAAAGTGAAAAAGTGCCTGATGTGGCCCGCAGCCTCAATTTTATTTTATCGGTTAGGGATATTTTGAATGGCAATGGCTGCATATTGGTTCCTGATGACAGGATCCACCTGGATGCGGTAAATACAGGTTTTGGGTTTTCTGTAAATAATTTCAATGATTCTACCCAGACATTTATAGGTGGTACAGTTCATTTACTTACCTGGACTGTTGCCAAAACCAATGAAGCCCCTATATCCTGCCCTTATGTAAATGTTTACTTATCAAGCGATGGGGGATATACCTGGCCTTATCACCTGGCCTCATTACCCAATACAGGTTCGGGTTATATCCAATTGCCTAATCCCTACACAACTATCAGTCATGCACGCCTGAAAGTGAAGGGGGCAGGTAATGTGTTTTTCAATGTCAATAAATACAATTTCACCATATTCCACAGTGATGGTACCGGGGATGATGCTACTGTATACCCAATTCCTACAAAAAGTACTCTAAACATCACATCAGGGAATAAGGGATTACTGAATTACGTAATTTACAATTCAGTAGGTCAAACAATTACTAAGGGTATGGTAAATGGTAAAATAGCTATACAAACTGATAATTTGGCCAGGGGCGTTTATCTTATTAAGTTCCTTGATGCTGCCAATAAAGTTATTGTACGGAAGTTTGTTCTTGACTAGGTCTAATCCTCTAGCAAAATGCTTATTACCATCTATTTATACAGTATCGTATAAATATGTATTTATATGGAGTTAGCCCAGTAAACTATTAGGTATTTATCTTGTCAAACCTCGCATATTTTTCACGCTAATCATCCTAATTTATTATTCATGATTTTCGGGGAAATAAATAACTTTGAGACAATATTCATTATAAGTTAACCTAAAACCTTTCAAAAATAATCTAAAAAATATGAAAAAGACAGTTCTGAAAATTGCGTTAATGCTTGGTTTCCTGTCACCAATAGCTACCCATGCGGCTGGTAGCTGGACAAGAATAGATAGGGAAATGGCACCTGTAGCCTTGCAGGTAATGCACCCCAACAATTTTATGGTGTATACCCTCGATGAGGCACCATTGAAAATGCAACTCAACTCATTGTCCAACGACCCTGATAATGGGCAGGTAATATCACTGCCTATGCCCGATGGCAGTTTCAGGGATTTTATAGTTTGGCAAAGCCCAATGATGCCCGATGTGTTGGCCAATAAATATCCTGAAATTAAAACCTATACTGCCAGGGCAGTGAATGACGCGCGTGTAACCGCCAAGCTGGATTTTACGGTTTATGGTTTTCATGCTATGGTATTTGATGGTGAAAATACCTCATTTATCGATCCATATGATAATTACCATGATGGGTATTATATGGTGCATTATAAAAACGAAGAAACCCGCCCTATTACCCAGCGTATGAAGTGCCTGGTGCATAGCAATAATGAAATTAGTCCTACCAACGAAAGCAGTATGGACATTTTGCAAAAGAGCCTGCCCAGGTTGCAATATAAAACTGTGAACGGCTACCAGTTGCGCACCTATAGGCTTGCCCTGTCGGCTGATAATTTTTACTGCCAGGCTGCCACCGGATTAGCATCGCCTACTATAGCACAGTCGCTAAGTAAGATGACTACGACTATGAACCGAGTAAATGGAGTGTATGAGCGCGAAGTATGTGTTAACATGGTATTTGTGGCTAAGGAGGATACATTGATATGGACCAGGGCAACCGGAACAATAAATGGTAGTGACCCATTTAATGCTATTGATGCTAACGCAAACGCTTGCATAGATGCCAACCAGATAGCCTGCGATAACCGTATTGGTGATGCCAATTACGATATTGGACATGTGTTTACCACAGGTGCCGGTGGCCTGTCAGACCTTGGCGTAATATGCACTACTGGTTTCAAGGCTTCAAGTGTTACAGGTAGTTCAACCCCTGTAGGTGATGGATTTGATATTGATTATGTAGCCCACGAAATGGGACATGAACATGGCGGTGACCATCCATTTAATAATGGATCGGACGGTAGCTGTGGTGGTGGTAATATTAATGCCCCTACGGCTTATGAGCCTGGTAGCGGTAGCACTATTATGGGCTATGCAGGTATATGTGACCCTGATGACCTTCAGTTTCATAGTGATCCTTACTTCCATACTGTGAACCTGAATCAAATACAGGCTTATATCTCTACAGGTGGTGATGGCTGTGCCGTGAAAACTGCTACGGGTAATAAGCTGGTGAAATATGCGCCATTTACAGCATCTTACTCCATTCCTTTCCTTACTCCGTTTGAACTTTATGCACCTGTGCTTACCGACTCGGTTGCCGACTCTGCTACACTTTATTGCTGGGAGCAATGGGACCTGGGCGATGTAGGCGCACGATTAGTAAATACGCACCTTGCTGGCCCAATATTCAGGTCATTCGACCCTACTCCTTCAAAACTCAGGATTTTCCCTAAACTGAGCATGGTACTCGCTGGTACCCTTAGCGATGCTGGTATAGAAGGCGCAGAAGGTGAAAAAGTGCCAGATGTGGCCAGGGATTTACACTTCCTGTGTACCTTCAGGGATATATACCACAATTTCGGTTGTATCACGGTGCCTGATGACAGGATAACCCTGCATGCAGTAAATACCACAACGGGCTTTACGGTTACCAGCCAGGGTACTACAGGTATTAGCTATGCAGGCCATAGCACACAAACCGTGACCTGGAATGTGGTAAATACCAATGTAGCCCCAATAAGTGCCACCAATGTTGATATCTATATGTCGCTTGATGGTGGAAATAGCTGGTATTACCACGTAGGTTCATTCCCTAATACGGGTACTGCAACTATTACAGTGCCTAACCCTGCAGCAACCACGGCAGCAGCCCGTTTCAAGGTAAAGGGGGGTAATAATGTATTCTTCAATGTGAATTCAAAGAATTTCACGGTTACCTACAACTCAGCAGTACCTGTAACTTCGGGTATTGCAGATACTAAAACTGCAATGAGTGAAGTGAAATTATACCCGGTACCTGCTAACAATATACTACATATAGCTATGCAGGGCAATATGCAGGCTATGGTTTACAACTCAATAGGACAGCAAACCTGGAGGGGCACCATCAATAACCAAACAGAAATATCAGTAGCATCATGGCCCAAAGGCATTTATTATATGCAATTAATGGATGCAGATAACCAAAGGATAGTGAAGAAATTCGTGGTGGAATAAGCAATCCAATCTTTTAGAAACATAAACAACAGGCAGGTCATTTTTGTATGGCCTGCCTGTTGTTATATTATTTCATATATAATAAATACATATGAAAATTGGTGCGAGATGACTCAACCTATCCTTCCTATTTTCACTTCCCCAATATCGCCTTTACTGCATCTTGTATTTGGGGGTAATTGAATTGGAAGCCTGTTTTCATAATTTTTGCATTACTTACATTGCAGCTTTTCAATATTTCAATGCTCATTTCACCCAGCATAATTTTTAGTACAAATGCAGGAGCTGGTGCAGGTATGGCAAGGCTGCCCTTTACCTTAGCTATAGCTTTCATCAGTTCTTTTTGGCTAACGGGGTTGGGGGCTACTGCGTTGTAAATCCCGTTCAGGTTAGTGTTTTCCAGGGCATATACCAGCATCCTTGCCAGGTCGTCTACCTCTATCCAGGGTACTATTTGCTTACCCGAACCAAGTATAGGCATAATGCCAAAAGACAATGGCTTGGCAAACTCGGGGAAAGCACCACTTTCCTTGCCCAACACTATGCCGAATCTGAATATAACTGTCCGGGCAAATGCTGCAGCCTTATGGGTGGCATTTTCCCACTGTTGGCAGGTATCGCCCAGGAAATCATTATAGGCAGGTGAGGTTTCGGTAAACGGTATAGAATTGGCACTGTCGGGCCCGTAAAACCCGGTAGCAGAGGCGGCTATGAAGGTGGCGCATTGTGGGGCATGCTGTTTTAATTGTGTCACCAAAAAGTTACTTCCTATCACACGGCTATCTACTATTTCCTTCTTTCGGGCTACCGACCATCTTTTATCAGCAACACCGGCACCTGCCAGGTGAATAATACCATCAAGGCTAGCAAGGGCTTTGGTATCACATTGTTGTTTTGAGGCATCAAGAAGGGCATAGGCTACATTAGTATCCTTAGATACTTGATGGCCATTTCGGGTGAATATTACCACCTTATAACCCCTGGAGACCAGTAGATGGGTGAGGTGTGTGCCTACAAATCCGGTTCCGCCTGTGATGCCTATAGTTTTCATATTTGTCAAAGTTGCTATTTTAGGCAAAGATGGGCATTAACATCGGAGTATGATTCTGTTTTCAAGGCTTTAACATTGTTTTTTATTTCTTATACAATAAAGGAATACTATTGTGCGTTTTTTTGAAAACAC
>CAIWHI010000928.1 GCA_903912435.1 uncultured Bacteroidota bacterium
CTGCACCAGGGGTTTCACGCATAGCACTATATGTTGTAATTGCTGTCCCGCTGTCCACTTTTGTTTATAGCTATAGTTATACTCATCTGGAGAAAGACTATTGATATAGTCAATAAACCGGGCATACTTTTGTTTGATTAATTGGATGATGGCGTTCTTATTCATTTTATTGGAATTGGATGGATGATGAAAATTAAGAAAAATTCGGCAATCAAACAATCAATAAAATTGTATTCGTGGTTTACTTAAAGCAAAAATAAAATGTAGCCCCTTTACCAGGCTGGCTTTCTGCCCATATTTTACCACCATTAGCCTGCACAAATTCCTTACACAGCGATAGGCCAAGTCCTGTACCTTTTTCTCCTGTAGTCCCAATAGTAGTATTACCCATACTATCGAATAACCCCGGTAACCGTTTCTCAGTAATTCCTATACCCTCATCCTTTACTGAATAAACATGTATACCTTCACTGGAAATAGAAGAATCAACAGAAATTTTACCATTGGGATTGGAGTATTTTATGGCATTAGATATCAGGTTCCTAATTACAAAATCAAAATGGGTACTATCTCCCGTTACCATAGCCCCTTTATGGGTATTATTGGTGATTACAATATTCTTCTGCTCGGCAGTAATACTCAACAACTCAATATTCTTATCCACAATTCCAGAAGCATTAAATGTTTCGATATTGATCGGATTATTATTCATCAATGCCTTCCCCCAAAACAGTAGGGTATCCAGGGTATTTAGTGCCGACTGGGCCTGCATTTTTAGTAGCCCGGTAAAGTATTTACGTTCTTCCTCGTCTAAATCCTGGTCAAGGCTACCAAAGAGCATGTTTACATTACTCAATGGTCCCCTTAGGTCATGGCCAATTATTGAGAAAAGCTTATCCTTAGTTTTGTTCGATTGGGTCAATTCTTCTTTTTGGGTAGATACTAATTTGAGGAGTTCATTTGTTTTCCTCAAATAGTAAAACACAATAACAACTATGGTAAGCAGGCAAATAGCCACGGCAATGAAAATATTTTTCTTCATCTTCTGCTGGTGCATCCCCAAATCCATTTGCTTCAAACTGATATTTGATTTGTCTAACTCATGAACGGCTTGCAAATTGGCTATTTCCTTAGCCTTATCAATATTATACAGACTATCCTTTATAGCCATCTCCTCCCCAAGCAAGTGGGCTACCTCCTTGTAATTGCCCAAGTCTTTATTGATGGCTACCATATTCACATACACATCATCCAAAAACAATTTATTGCCCAATTTCTTACCCAACCCAAGGGCTGTATCTAAATGAGCTAAGGCCAACTTTGGCTGTTTTTGAGATAATAAGGCTGCCTTATTAATAAGCAGTTGCATCTCCTCGGCAGGCAATTTCTTTTCCCTTGCCAGTTGCAATCCTTCATCATAATACTTCAGTGCCTCCTCTTCGTTATGTTTGTTCTGAAATACTATGCCCAGGTTCATCAAATTGTAGAGGTATACATCTACATATTCAGTCTTGTTTCCTAAAGTCTTTATTTTGTCGAAATATTCTAATGCCTTATCAAAATCACCCATACTACCATATGTAGTGCCAATGTTAGAGTAGAGGCTAGCTATCGTTCTCACATCTTGTGGGTTCTTTTCAAGGGCAAGTGCCTTATTATAGTAATCCAGTGACGCATTGAAATTTTTAGTATACCCGTTAATCATTCCAAGATTGGTATAACAGGTTATTCTTACATCATCATTATTAATTTCATCACCCAACTTGAGCGCTTTTAGGAAATAAGCCGTAGCTGTTTCAAAATCCCCCTTCCGCCCGTCTAGTTCACCCAAGGTATTTAGGGCTAATGCCATTCCTTTTTTATTACCCAGTTGGGAAAACAATTTCAATGCCTTAATCAGCCTCTGATTAGCTATCAGCATATTTCCATGTTCCACATCCAACCTACCTAAATAAATGGTCATTTGTGCAACTCCAGGTTCATAATTTTTTTCTGTAAATTCTGTCAGCCCCTTAAATAAATAGCGATAAGCCGAATCGGGATTGGAATATTTAAAGGCATAATAAACCTCATAATACAGGTTGCACCGTAGGGAATCATTTGTCTCAAAAGCCAATTTCGATAAAAGTACGGGAAGATTTTGACCAAAACCGGAATTAGGAATTAAAC
>CAIWHI010000929.1 GCA_903912435.1 uncultured Bacteroidota bacterium
AAAATCAATTTTCTATTTTTACCATTTTTGATACTTTGCACTACCCTATCCCAACATTCCAGCGCACAGGAAAACAAAACCAAAAAGCATCATAAAGGCTCTTTATATTTTAGCTGGGGCTATAATACTGAGTGGTACACAAGGTCTACAGTGCATGTGGTGCAGCCATCTCTAGGTAACGACTACGAAATGGTGCATGTAAAAGCGCATGATCACAGGGGCTGGGACGATGGTGTAACCAACCAACAATTATCTATACCACAGTATAACTATAGGCTTGGTTATTATTTTAATGATAAGCAAGACATGGGTATTGAAATCAATTTCGACCATACTAAATACCTGATTACAGATAACCAGTATGTGCAGGTAAATGGCACCTATAACCATTCCCCATCAAGCGAATCGGTATTATTTTCTGAGAAAAACGGCTTTTTTTATTACCTCAATAATGGTGCTAACTTCCTTCTATTCAACTTTGTAAAGCGATTTGGACTCTATAATACTTTAGACCATAAACTGGCCATAGACCTTGTAGGTAAGGCAGGAGTAGGCCCGGTTATCCCGCACGTTCAAAATGAATTTTTCGGACATCCTAACCAGCAGCAATTTCAGTATGGCGGCTGGAATACCGGCCTTGAAACAGCACTTAGGGTTACTGTAATGCGGTATGCTTTTTTGGAATTTTCACAAAAGGTTGACTATGCGAGATACAGCAACCTAAAAGTTTACCAGGGTACTGCTGCTCAGAATTTCGGCACATATGAATTAATTTTAAGTGCCGGAGTTATTTTTCCAACAACAAAACACCATCCCAACTTCGTAAATACACCTGCCAGCACTACTAGGCTTACAGTAAAATAAAGACACCAATTTAAAAAATGCCTCCTGAATTCTTTTTAGAGTTCAGGAGGCATTTCTATTTCTTACCAGAATTATAAATCAACATGCCTAATTACGATATTATTCATATCTTAGTACGAAAATCAATTCTGCATGAAGCGTATTTACTTACTATTCTTTGTTATGATAGCAGGGTTTGCTGTCAGTGCTCAATCCACAGAAGATTATACAGTTGAGGTAACAGCAACTGCATCAGAATCGCCGGTAAAGATTACCCTTAATTGGAAATTATTAACTGTTGATGCACCTACTTACCAGATCTATAAAAAATCAGTAACTGCCACTTCATGGGGATCACCTATAGCCACTTTACCAGCTACAGTAAGCTCTTTCATAGATACCAATGTAGTTATAGATTCAGCCTACGAGTATTTCATTAATGCAAGTGGAGTAGTTTCAGGTGCTTCATTAGTCTCTACCGGGTATTGTTATGCCGGTATCCGCAATCCGGCAATACATCATCGGGGTATAATGCTGGTTTTGGTTGACAGTACTTTCCTTGACTCCTGCACCGCAGGAATCAACAAGATGATGAAGGACCTGAGTGGTGATGGCTGGCAACTGATAAGGCATGATTTTGGCCGCACAGCTACTGATGTTGAAATAAAAGCAGCCATTACAGCCGACTATACAGCCCATGCAAATGTGAATGCAGCAATAATCATTGGCCACCTGGCTGTTCCCTACAGTGGTGGCTTTGATACTGCAATAAACCCACCCGACGGTCATGTACCACAGCATGATGGGGCGTGGCCATCAGATATATATTATTCGTGCATCACTACCGGATGGACTGATGTAAGTGTGAACAATAGTATGGGTAGTTATTCTGCCAACTGGAATATACCTGGTGATGGCAAATGGGACCAAATCTTCATCCCCTCATCTGCAAAAATACAGATAGGCAGGATTGACTTTTATGATATGCCAGCTTTTGCCAGTAGCGAGGTAACAATGATGAATAGCTACCTGAACCACGACCATATTTACAAAATGGACTCCTTATATATGCGTCACAGGGCAGTGATGCATGATGATTTCGGCGCATTTGGTGGAGAGGCTTTTGCTGCCAATAGCTGGAGGAATTTTGCACCATTGGTGACTACTGATAGCCTTACTGTAGTTCCGGCCAATACTATAATTGCTACACTTCAGGCATCAACTTATCAATGGGCTTATGGCTGTGGTGGTGGTAGCTTTACCAGTGCCGGTGGTATTGGTAATACAACTGATTGGGCTACAGGGCCAGTATATTCTATCTTCAACATGTTCTTTGGTTCTTATTTCGCCGACTGGAATGTGCAGAACAGTTTCCTCCGTGCACCATTATGTGCATCTACCCCAGCCCTTACCAATTGCTGGGCCGGCAGGCCAAATTGGTTCTTCCACCATATGGCTTTAGGGTATAACATTGGCTTTTCTACTCTTTTATCACAGAACAACGATGGCTTATTATACCAGCCAGGTGGTTATGGCAATCAGTTTATCCATGTAGCCTTGATGGGTGATCCATCCTTAAGAACGGATTATATGCAACCGGTTACCAACCTAACTATTACTCCATTATTCCATGATGGTGCTAACATCCACTGGACAGCATCAGCCGATACCAATGTGATTGGCTATTATGTGTACCGCGCTGATAGTGCCTATGGTTATTTTACACGTCTTAATGCCACCATGATTCCGGGTACAACAACTTCCTTCCACGACACTTCAGGACACTTTGGATTGAAATATTATATGGTTCGCCCGGTAAAATTACAATCAACCCCTTCAGGCCGGTATTACAATTTGGGTATAGGGGTTACAGATACCGGATATGTTACCTACCCTGTATTATCAGTGGCGGGAAATACCCCATCATTAAAATTGAATGTATTCCCTAACCCTGCCAATAACTACATTGATATAGCAATAAACGCCCTACAACCAGCATTGGCAAATATTTATATTACCAATATTATTGGGGAACATTTATTCCCGGTAGCAAAAGAACTAAACATGGGGAC
>CAIWHI010000930.1 GCA_903912435.1 uncultured Bacteroidota bacterium
CAACAACCTGCAACTTAAATGCTTGGCTGTAATCTTTCTGAGTACGTTTAACGTACTGCTCTTCCTTTTTTTGTTCCATACGATACTTTTTTGTGTATCGCTATTTCAGGACTAGACATAACCCAAAACAATTAGAAATTAGGACTTCTAATTCCACTCTTACCAATACGGCTTGAAAAAAATTATTATTTTTATTGTTGATATCGAATCAATAGCAAGCAATGAAAAATCTGGTAGGGTTATTTGGCGTAGTTTGTATTATAGGGCTTTGGGGATGCATGGGTAATGATAGTGCCCAAAAGAAAAAACTACCTAAGGACATTATTAAGAGAAACATTATTGGGAATCCCCGCCCCAGTGCCTTACAGTCATTTCTGGCACAACTGATTAAAAAGGACAAAATTGAACTTGATACTGCATGGAAACTACAGTTGAAAGCTGATACCGATGTCTATATTGTATACGATAGCCCAAAAGACACCCTGGATTCCTGTTTTAGTTTCCCATTTACAGATATGCAAATGAAGTTTTGCTATGTGCATAATGGCTCCCGATTTAGTATAAACAATACCTTCCTACCCATAGATTCAGGTGAACAAAGAACTGACCTCCTCATTACCCCAGCCGATATACGCAGGTTTCATTACAAGGGTAAGTCTTTTATTGTTTTATGGGGCCACCTTAGACATTCCAACGGATTAGGGGCAAGGGTACAATTCAACTACTTTTTTGATATAAGCGGTAAGGAGCCTGTTGAGGATGTATATACCAACTTTGATGGCCACTATTATAATACCTTCCTTTATGGCGACCTGAACAATGATGACCAGCTAGACCGTATTGTCTACGATGGACTTACAGATGCCTATTGCGGTGATTCGTGCATGGTGAACATCTATGCCCAAACCTATAAGGACAATAAGTGGCAACCCCTTAAAGACAGTAAAAACCAGCCTTACTACATAAAAATTAATACCGATGGCTATATGGAAGATTTTGAGGTGGTAGCCCAAAACTGGATGTATAAGGTGGAATAGGGGTTATGATGTATAATGGTACATTTCAATAATTCACAAAATGCAACTCACAGCGCAAGACCAACAGATAATTGATTTTCTTCCTAAACTCGATACCGAGGAAAAGGCATTTGTACTTAGTCAAATAAAGTCATTAATAGATAAAAATGCACCTAGTACTGGTAAACAAACTTTGGAACAGTATAATAATGAAATCAAAGTAGCTGAGGATAGAATAGATGATGGTTCTTATTTTACCCATGAGGAAGTTGAAGAATTGGCTAAGAAATGGTAATAGGGAGATTTTTTTGTAACAACTTACCTAATAATATGATAGCCAAGTACCTCAATCCCCCTACCCATTAACAAAGAATTTCTTTTTTAGAATCACCTTCACTCCCTACTTTCGCAGCCCATTTTAAAGCTCATGATAGAATTTGCAGGAGAGGTTGCCGCCAAACTCAATTTAAGGAAACAAGATGTTACCGCAGTATTGGAATTATTTGCAGAAGGTGCCACTATTCCCTTTATTGCCCGTTACCGTAAGGACAAGACTGGTGCGCTTGATGAGGTACAGATTGGGAAAATTCAGGATGAGGCTAATTTCCAGAAGGAGTTTACCGAAAGAAAGGCTTTTATTGAAAAAACTATTACTGAACTAGGCAAAATGACTCTTGCCCTTCAGGATAAAATTAATGCAGCTGATACCTTGGCTGTATTGGAAGACCTTTACCTGCCCTATAAGGTGAAGCGCAAAACCAAAGCCCAAACCGCCCGTGAGCATGGGTTGGAGCCATTGGCACTACTTTTATTGGAACAAAGGAATATTGATATTTTCGGGAAGGCAGCAAGCTTTATTAATGAGCATGTAAAAAGCGGCGATGATGCACTGCAAGGTGCAAGGGATATTATAGCCGAAATGGTGAATGAGGATGCAGAAGTGAGGGCTAAAATGCGCCGCCTGTTCGACCGCAAAGCAACTGTACAAAGTAAGGTATGGCCCGATAAAGAACAGGAAGCTATAAAATATAAAGACTACTTTGATTTTTCTGAACCACTGAGCAAGATACCTTCCCACCGTTTCCTTGCAATAATGAGGGGTTATATGGATGGCCTCTTGAAAATGGGGATTTCACCTGAGGAGGAAGAAGCCCTGCTGGCTATTGAGGCCCATTACCTGAAGGCAAGCAACGATTCTGGCGAACAGGTAAAAAAAGCTATTAAGGATAGCTGGCGTAGGTTATTACTGCCTGCCATGGAAACCGAGTTCAGAACCGGGCTAAAAGTAAAAGCAGATGAAGAAGCGATAAATGTATTTACCGAAAACCTGAGGCAATTATTACTGAGCAGCCCGTTGGGTAGCAAAAGAATATTAGCTATTGATCCTGGATACAGGACAGGATGTAAGGTGGTTTGCCTGGATGAAAAGGGCGGACTATTAAAAACGGGCCTCATCTTTATCCATGAAAACAACCGCATGGCCGATGCCGAATATAAAGTGAGGGGTTGGGTAAAAGAATACAATCTTGAATCGGTAGCAGTAGGTGATGGAACTGCAGGAAGGGAAACGGAACAGTTCATTAAGAAACTAAATCTGGGCTTGCCTGTATTTTTAGTAAATGAAGACGGGGCAAGTATCTATTCGGCCTCTGAAATTGCAAGGGATGAGTTTCCTGATGAGGATATTACTGTAAGAGGGGCTGTGAGTATAGGAAGGCGGTTAATGGATCCACTTGCCGAACTGGTGAAGATAGACCCAAAAAGCATAGGTGTGGGCCAATACCAGCATGATGTGAACCAACAAAGGCTTAAGGAAAGGCTAGACCAAACTGTGGTGAGTTGCGTAAATACTGTAGGAGTGAACCTGAATACCGCAAGCAAACACCTCTTGAGTTATGTAAGTGGTATAGGACCATCTGTGGCAGAGAATATCATTACATATAGGAATGAATTGGGACGGTTTACATCCCGCAAGCAATTGATGAAGGTTCCAAGACTGGGTGGCAAAGCTTATGAGCAATGTGCAGGTTTCTTAAGAATAAAGGATGGTGATAATCCTCTTGATGCTAGTGCGGTTCACCCTGAAGCCTATAAACTGGTGGCGGATATGGCAGCAGGTATTGGGGTGGATGTAAAATCACTGATTGGCAATGAAGAATTGGTAAAGAAACTAGAGCCTAAGAAGTATATCACCAAAGAAACAGGGGAACATACGTTACGAGATATCATGAACGAGCTAAAAAAGCCCGGACTTGACCCACGTAGTGAGGTGCAGCAATTTGAGTTTGCCAATATTTATAGTATTGAAGACGTAAAGGTGGGCACGATTGTGCCAGGGTCGGTTACTAATATTACACGTTTCGGTGCATTTATAGATATTGGGGTAAAGCAGGATGGCCTGGTCCATGTATCTGAAATAGCCCATAAATACATCAGCGACCCGAATGAAGTATTGAAACTAAACCAACAAGTAATGGTATTGGTTACCGAAGTTGATATTGCCCGTAAACGTATTGCCCTATCCATAAAACAA
>CAIWHI010000931.1 GCA_903912435.1 uncultured Bacteroidota bacterium
TAAAGGCCATGCCGACCAGCGCCGCCATGATGACGCACTGCGACAGCAGCAGCCAGCTGCGACGCCTGCCCAGCCAGCGCGTGAGCAAGGGAATCGGCAGCCTGTCGACCAGCGGCGCCCAGACCCACTTGAAGCCGTAAGCCAGCCCGATCCAGCTCAGGTAGCCGATGGTGGTGCGGTCAATACCGGCTTCGCGCAGCCAGAAACTCAGCGTGCCAAAGACCAGCAGCAATGGCAAGCCGGCCGAAAAACCCAGTAACACCATGCGCAGCGTCGGCGGTTCAAGATAGACACGCAGCGTTTGGCCCCAGCTTGGACGGACGGTAGGGGTTGGGATCATGCGCAAAATCTCATGCGGGAATAATGGCCACTATTAAGCATCTGGAAGCAAAGGATGATAAAAATGATTACATTCTTCTTAATAGTTTAAATGACTTGATTCGCGACATGAATTTAGGAATAGATAAATACATATATTTTATTAATGAGAAAAAAGAAGGCGTACGATGAATCATTATTTCTTTATGGGCATATTAACTGGAATAAATATATTGTGTACATTGGTAACATTATATGTGACTTTTGGAAATAATTAATGAAGCTTTTTAAAACAGAAGATCAATGCTGGTGGTTTGATGCTGGAGAAGGAAAATTTAACATAAACGATTTGCATTTAAAAACTACAGCATCCTGGCAAACAGGCTGTTTTGATGATAGATATCACACAAAACGAGAAGCATTAGAAGCTTTGTCTAAACGATTAAAGGAATTATTAGATGTGGATTGAATATCACCTAGAATTTTTAAATGAAACGGGCGAAGAAAATTCAGTAAATATGACTTTAAATACAGAATATATTGTTGGCCAATCTTATTGGCCTACTCAAAAAAAAGGGATAAGCGCAGCTCATCAATTAATTTTAATGCCCGGAACTAGCAATCTAATACATTTTTTTAAAACAAGTGATGAAGCGATTGATGTATATCATGGTTTTTTAATGGCTTTGCAGGGGCATCATTACGATTTAATGGATAATCTTGGTTATATATCGGTTATAAAAAATAACGATGATTGAACATTTAAACAAATGGTTAAATACAACAATTTCGGAATGCTTAGAAGAATATTTATTATATAGAGAGGATGGCAATGAAGAAGGTTTTAATCGATTTGAAGGATTTATAAACGCTTTAACTTATGTGCAAGATAAAATAACAGAACTTAGAAGCGCCTCAAAGGATGCTGTTTGAAGCGCCAATGTGTCAAGGACATAACACGAGCAGAGATTAAATTATCCTTTAATTATTTGCAAGACTCTTTGCTAAGAAAGCACTTATCGAAAGTGGTCAATTGAAACTTTAAATCTTTAGTTAATTTAATAAATTTGTTTCCAAAAAAATCATAGTTTGGCTCTATAACCATCCATTTTTCAGGTTTTTTATTAACCATAATCCAAACTTCCTGCCCAGTTTTAAGCATTTAAATCCTCTTTATCAATTACATCGATTATACTTTTTAATATTTGTTTCACCAAAGTATCAACAATATCCGGCGTTAACATTTTACCGCTTTCAGACATTAAATCACCTATGATAAATGCTCTCAATGTGGCGTCCCTTTCTTCATTAGTCATACGTTCTCCTTCTTCTTTGGGTTTGTTGTGCTATTGATACAGATGCCCTAAATTTTCCATTTGTATTTTTTTCGATTCGGAGTTGAGTTGACATAGGTATATAACCTAGCCTAATCCAATTCTTATAGGTATTCGATCCCAATCCTAATTCGCGACACATTTTTGCCCAATTCCTATCAAAATACTCATATAAATCTTTCATTTTCATATTAGCCTCTAATAATTACTTCTGTAAACCACTTTACATATAATAACATAGCGTGCAATAATGGACAAATAAATTGTTAACAAATGAGGATATAAGCTAATGCTGCACTGGGATGACGGAATATATAACGATATGAGTAATGATGAGTATCATGGAAGTGATGCTATATCGCGAAGCAATCTGATGGATTTTAAAAAAACACCATATCATTATTGGTATAACAAGCTTTCTGGATTATCAATTAAAAAAGAGGCTACGCCAGCTATGATTATGGGGGAGTTAATACATACATTAACTTTAGAGCCAAATGAGGCCGATAACCGATTTATAATAGCTCCCGAGTGCGATAGGCGCACTAAACAAGGAAAGTTTGTTTATGACTCATTTATTGCGCAATCGGCAAATAGACGCGTAATAAAATGCGATGATTATCTAATAGCTAAAAAAGTTTCAGAATCTGCAAAAAAAGAAGAAATGTCAAATTGGCTTATTTCAGATTCTAAAATCGAGAATAGTATATTTTTTACCCATAAAGAGACCGGGTTGCAATGCAAGGCACGTCCAGACATTTGGAAAAATAATATTATAGGAGATTTAAAAACTACAGCAGATGCAAGCTATAGGGCTTTCCAGCGGTCAGCCATGGATTACGGGTATTTTCTTCAAGCGGGAATGATGCATGAAGCATTAAAGTCATTGGATATAGATATGGTTAAATTTATTATTATTGCAGTTGAAAAGACAGAGCCATATATAAGTGGAATATATATTTTAGATGAATCTGAAATCCAATATGGAGTGACGATTTTTAATAAATTAATGATTAACCTTGTTCAATGTATAGAAAATGATAAATGGCCAGATTATGGTGTTAAATATCTAGAAGTACCGAAGTGGGCCACTGATGAGCTAGAAAAGGAGTAATTGATGAAAACTGATGATTTTGCAGATTTTTTTACTGGATTTATAAATGGAAAATCAGAAACAAAAAAACCAAAAACAGACCAGGAAAAACTTTTAGAATTATTAGATTTAGAAGAGAAATTGAAAAAAATACGTATGGAAGTTTTTAGACTTAGAAAAGAATTAGAGCGATGATATGTAAATCACTTTACATATAAGTTATAATACAGATGGACTAATTAAGGATATGATATGAATGAATTAAGTACAGATGTCAAATCAAAATCTATGCAGACCAATAATAAACCAAGTCTTTTTGATAAAGATAGTTTTTCTCACTATATGAATATTGCAGAAGTTTTATCTAAATCAACAATGATTCCTAAAAATTTGATTGGAAAACCATCTGACATATTAATTGCAATGGAAATGGGTAATCAACTGGGGATACCTTATATGCAAGCATTACAGGATATAGCAGTAATTAATGGAAAACCAGTTATGTGGGGCGATGGATTATTAGCTGTCGTTCAAGGGCATCCTCAATATGAATGGATAGTAGAAGAGCCTGTATTAGAAAAGGCGGAAATCGTTGGATATAAATGCACAGTTAAACGAAAGAATCACCCTGAACATACCACCGTATTTACAAGAGAAGATGCCAAAAAGGCTAGTTTGTGGGGCAAACAAGGCCCTTGGTCACAATATCCTGCGCGAATGATGCAAATGCGGGCTAGAGGTTATGCTTTAAGAGATATATTTGCAGATGCATTAAGAGGGATTAAACCAGTAGAAGAAGTAAAAGATTATAAAGAAATAATTGATGTTACGGAACAGTCTAGACCATCTGCGAAATCAGTAATGGTTGAATTAATGAATGATAGCGCATCAAACGGAACTGGTACCGTCACAAATGACGGTACCAAATCAAGAACCAGTCAAGAAAGTTTGAAGGAAAAAGAACCAACAAGACTAGAATTGGTTGATGAGGTTTTGGAACTTATTGTGGCTACAAATTTTAGCGAAGACCGTATAGAGAAAGCATTTAATCATTATGAGATTAATGCGGTCGAAGAAATGGACAGAGTAAAGTTATTGCACTTTATTAATGTATTGGAGAAAGAGCTAGTCAAGAAAGCAGAAGAAGTAAATGCAATAGAAATAGACCCAGAAACGGGTGAAGTTATTCAATAATTTATAGCCCCCTGGTAGAGCGCCAGGGGGCAGGTTAACTACGGAGAATCAACACCTCAAGTGTAAAGAGTCTATACATTAACCGCAAATGGAAATTATAAACCATGAAAAAAACATATTTATTATTAATATTATTGTTGTGCTCATGTGATTCTCAACCTCAAGACAAAACAGAAAAAATTACTGAGGAACAAAATCTAACAATTCCACAGCAACAATCACCAAGTTTATTAGAGCATGCTGCAAACGCGGCCGTTGCTGGCGCTGCCGCTGGTGCTGCTGGAGCAGCAACGCACAACATGGTCAATAGAGCTTTTGAAAAACGCGAACAGCGACAAAAAGAAATAACTATATATAGGGCTTCACGACCTTCTTATAGACCTAGTTATTCATTTAGGGGAAGTAGAAGATGAACGAGAACGATTTAAATACTCTAATGTTTTGTTCATTTAGATATGCTCTTGGCCGGATGACATACATCGTTGCTGATATTTGCAGAATTTTATCTGAATCAAAAAACATTCTTGATGCGCCA
>CAIWHI010000932.1 GCA_903912435.1 uncultured Bacteroidota bacterium
AATTCAATAGGTATTGATGGTCCACTGGTGCTAACATGCATACTAGCATTGTTGACGATTTTGGGCATAACAGTGCCTAAATTGCGCCTATTAGGCAAGATAATGTCTATTCTTATTTTGTTGGCTACAGGTTTGCTGGGTTGCCTGATACTGGTTATGTGGTTTGCAACCGACCACCAGGGATGTAGTGATAATTTTAACCTGCTATGGTGCCTGCCTTTGAATGTCTATGTCGCATTTTTCAACCCTAAAGGCAAAGGTAAATATGGGCTGGTTGGTATATTTTTTATTTTATTGTCTTTTGTTTTTGGATTAATGAAAACACAGGGATTAATCATTGAATTTGTACCCATATTTATAGCTCTTTGTTTCATTTACTTTGCTATGTACCGTAAGAGTATAACCAATAATAAAACCATAATAGCTAATGCCTGAAATCAGCACTCCGTATAGTTCACGATTATCTTATAGTATAGAGGGCAAGGGGCCGGTAATAGTTTTATTACATGGATTTCCGGAGAGCGGTACTTTATGGCGTAAGGTGGTGGATAGCCTTTCTAAATCGTTTAAACTTGTTATCCCCGATTTTCCTGGGAGTGGGGCTAGTTTGTTGGAAAAGGAAACAAGTCTTGAGGATATGGCTCATTGTGTAAACGCAATTTTGGAGCATGAGCAAATTGACAGGGCAGTAATTGCAGGGCACTCAATGGGTGGGTATGCAGGTTTTGCCATGGCTAATTTGTACCATGAAAAAGTTGCTGGATTATGTGTTATCCATTCCACCCCAGCAGCTGATGATGAGGATAGGAAGAAAATTAGGCTGAAGGCAATTGAACTGTTGAAAAAAGGGGGTAAGACAGCCTTCGTGAGCCAGATGATACCTAATCTTTTTTCGCCTAAAACAAGGACTAAGAATGCAGCCCTGGTGCAGGAGCAAACTGAATTAGCACTTGAAATGCCCGAAGAAAGTATGATTAATTATTACCAGGCTATGATAGGCAGGGCAGATTATAGTGATTGGTTACCAGATATAAAATGTCCGGTTCAGTGGATTATTGGTATAGATGATAGCCTGATTCCCTGTACTAAATTGCTTAAATTGAGTTATGTAGCGGCAATTAATTTTGTGCAGGTTTATGCCGACTGTGGCCACATGAGTATGCTGGAATGCCCGGACAGGTTGATAGATGATTTGAGTGAGTTTGCGGGGTATTGTGTGTAGATTATTTGTTTATACTTTCAATATTCCTGAATAATAGCCCATGTTGTTTTTTGAATATCCGCTCCATGATTGATTTTATGGGGAGTGGAGATTTGAATTGTATCTTCTCATCAATCAACGTAAAGTCATTTTCCTCAGTTAGATTGAATTGTATTTCAATTTTTGTGAACCACATGATACTTGCATTCATAACAATGGATTTGCTTTTTACATTTGGTTCTATTGTGGTGTGATATGTAAAGGAAATGGGAATTAATCCCAGTTTTAGTTTTTCGAAGACCTTATAGGAGCCGTCAGTGTTTTTCGTCATTTTGAAGATGACAGGATGCACTGAAACGAACTTTTCATAATTAGAAATGTAGGTAAATACAATCGGTAATGACTGCTTTATTTTGAAGGATAATGTCATGGGTGTGTAATATTTATGGTAAATCGCATGAGCTATTAGTTAGGTCAGTAAAAAGCGCAAATATATTTTATTCGTATTAGGTTCCTGAAAAATGCTTTTCGGTGAGCAAGCCGTAAAGGTGAATTCTGCGTATATACATCTATGAAAGGATTTAAGAGGTTATTATTTTGGCTGGTTCTCCTTCCTTATGGTGTTTTTTCACAAGCTATTGATAATGCCTTGTCTTATAAAACCATTGGGAGTAAGGGATATGTAAGGCTGAATTATGAAAATGATTTCTTCTCAGCTACCGATATTTATTATACCCAGGGGATTAATCTGGAATGGGTAAGTCCGGTCATTCATCGATTTCCATTAACCAAATTGCTTATTGTCCCCTTTAAAACTAATACCCAGTATGGTATAGGAATAGAGCATGCAGGGTATACACCTACAAGTATTAGCCATGATGAGGTGCTATTAAATGACCGGCCATTTACTGCAACATTGCAGTTAAAGACTTTCTCAATCTCAGTGGATACTGTCGCAAAAAGGAGATTTTCATCTACCCTAAGTACAGGTGTTATAGGCCAGGCTGCTGGTGGTATGGAAATGCAAACCTCAATCCACAGGTGGTTGCATAATATTACACCGCATGGATGGCCAAACCAGATACATAATGATTTGGCATTGAATTACCAGATAGATTACGAACAGCAACTAATAAGAGCCGGTAAGGTGTTTTCTTTAGATGGAGATGCTATTGCCAGGATAGGGACATTATCAGATAAGATAAGTGTCGGAAGCACGGTTATGGTTGGTTATTTTGACTCGCCCTATGGGGCTAAAAATCACTATAAAAGGAAGGTGAATATATATTTATATGACCATTTTCAGGGTGATGCGATAGGGTATGATGCCACAATGAATGGCGGATTATTTAACCATTCAAGCCCTTATACCTTGCCGGCGGGTGCCATTAACAGGTTTGTAATTGAGAATAGGGCAGGATTTGTTATTGCATGGCAAAATATTTACCTGGAATATTTCAGGACGCAAATAACAAGGGAGTTCAAAAATGGCATGCCGCATGAATGGGGAGGTGTACAGGTGGTCGTAGGATTTTGAGATTAGTCCCGAGGATAAAGAAAAGCGATTGACTTATACTTTTCTTCAATCTCTAATGCGCAACTGACATGTGTGGTTTTAAGTAAAATTTGGATTGCCATTCGGAGTCCTCGCCTTGCCCCTCTCTACCCCTGAAAAAGAGTGATAGGAGGGAGCGTATGTTATATCCCACTATGTATTATTGATAGGTGCGCTAAAAAAATCAGTCTGATAGTAGAAATCAGGGGTGGCCTAAATTTTAATTATAGGACTTTGGTTATATTTTGTTGGGATAAGCTGTTATGCTAATTGGCTTGGGAAATAGGGATGCCAGTTAAAGACAGGTTGATAGATGTAGACACTAGTTACACTCGGTAGTGGGTTTGCTTTCGTTATGATAAGCAATGCCTAGTGTACTAAGATGGCACCCTATGCAGAGGGTTTAACACTTATGCCATGTTGACTAACCAGGACGAGGCTCAGGGCAAGTATATTTTGACTTTACAGGGTGTAGTAAGAAGCCAATTTATTTGTATCGAATAGATTGTAATTATTGGTAGCCCGCTGCGGTGAGGTAGAATTCTTATTTGTTAGTTCATTTAGAAAGGAATAAGCCCAATTTTCAGGTTAGGCTTATTCCTTTTTCTGGTGATATTTTAATTTTCCATTGGAACTTCAAATATCAAGACATCGCTTTTGGCGGCGGCGGTTATTTCAAACTTCGAGGTGTCAGTTATTCCTATTGCGTCTCTTTTGTTTAGAGTTTGACCTTCTGTATTTATAGAACCATCTATTACAAACAGGTATGCGCCATGGTTAGTACTATGCAATTGGTGCGTTGCCGATTTGCCGGCTTCCAGGGTGGTGCGGTATATCCAGGCATCCTGATGAATTTTTAATCCAGGGTCAGAATTATCTATTGGTGATACCAGGGGTTGGAGGGTATTTAACCTTGCTTCGGCAGGGAATGTTGTTTGGTCGTAGCGGGGTTTTACATTTTTCTTATTGGGGAATATCCAGGTTTGTAACAGGTTTACCCTGTTTTTTGGGTCGGGATTGTATTCGCTATGAGTGACACCTGTACCTGCACTCATTACCTGCACCTCGTTGGGTACTATTTGCTGGGCATGACCCATACTGTCTTTATGTTCCAGGGTTCCTTCCAGCACTATGGTTATTATCTCCATATTGTCGTGGGGGTGGGTGCCAAAACCTTTACCGCCTGCTACTATATCATCATTGAGCACCCTTAGTGCTCCAAAATGTATTTTGGAAGGGTCGTACCAACCAGCAAAACTGAATGAGTGGTGCGCGTCGAGCCATCCATGATTGGCATGGCCTCTTTTGTTAGCCGGATGAAATATTGTCTTTGCCATAATTGTGTATTTATATGTAGGTACATGCAAATTAGATGCCTTAATCAATTGCTGACAAAATTGCAGGTATTTTATGGATTTTAGGTAGAAAGGGCATATGGGTAATTGGAAATTGATATGATAAACAGTGGCAATTTTGAAATAAATTGACATCCCCTTACCCCCTTCTCCAGCGTACAAGGCTAAACCCCAAGGGGGGGAATTGCTGGCTCAAGAATATTTAGCACAAGATCATTTATTAGGCTTTTGTATAGCGGTGCATTTAAAATATCATTCTGTCATCTGTTTTTAAAATGTTGAGCATTGGAAATGATTAGGAATTTGAGGGATAATTTTGTTATTTGCAACCCTATTAAATAATAAGGGTAATAAGATTATTTCCTTACAAAAAAAGAAAATTATGTCGCAAACTATACTTGTAATAGATGATGAAAGAGCCATTCGCAGAACCCTGAATGAGATTTTGAGTTTTGAGGGTTATGTAATTGATGAGGCGGTAGATGGTGCTGAAGGTGTAAAGAAAATAAGGGAGAATACTTATGACTGTATTCTGTGTGATATTAAGATGCCTAAGATGGACGGCCTGGAGGTATTGCATATAGCAAGGGAGGAAAAGCCGGATATACCTTTTATAGTAATAAGCGGTCATGGTAATATAGAAACAGCGGTGGATGCGGTGAAAAAGGGTGCCTATGATTATATCTCCAAGCCACCGGACCTTAACAGGTTGCTGATAACCCTGCGCAAGTGCATATTTAAAGTATATACTCTAACTGACAACATCAACTAACAAGAGTCACTTGTTCAGTGCTCAAATCTCAGCCACAGTTGACAGAGTTCAAGATCCAATGCGTTCAGTTGCAGTGATGCGTTTTGCCAACAAGAGGCATACGTTGCCCAGTTGGACCAACAATGGTGTCAACTGCACGAGCCACTGGCATGGTCAGTGCTCCAACAAA
>CAIWHI010000933.1 GCA_903912435.1 uncultured Bacteroidota bacterium
AGTTCCTGGATCATGACTTGGGCCAGGGGTATTTGTATGACCAAATGTATGACTCAAGCCAAGTATATGCCCCATTTCATGGTCTATACTGCCACCAGATGCTAATGTACCATAATTTGACGCATCCCCTAGAAATCCATAATTTGTAATAATACCATCGTAATAAGGGTTTGATGCTGCTGATGATGGCGGAGTTGCATAGGCAACTATTATACCTCCTGTAGTCTGGGCACCTATACGCTGGATAGTCCAGATATTTACATAGCTGGTAGGAGGCCATTGGTCCATTTTAGCCTGGTCATCACCACCAAAAGTGAGGTAAGAAAATCTGTGCGTAATTCCCTTTGTAGGATTACCCTGAGGATCTTTAGTAGCTAAATGGAAACGAAAATTGGCCTTACCCACATATTTTTTCCACTCCCTTACTACACTTGTAGTATCATTCTGTAATGAATAAAACTTATTCATTTCCGCAACAAGTTTGTAAATTGCATTATCGGTAGTCTGAGTCAACTCAGTACCATAATTATGTATAACGTGAAAAACTAATGGTATATCATAAACCCCGTCCCACTGGCGACCAGCGGTTCTGGCATACTTATTAATATTGCCTGTTCTTATCAGTTCTTCTATCTGCATATTGAATTGCTTCTCAACTTCCGCAATTTCAGGATGCTGTGCCTGATAAATCTTTGTCATTTCAGTAGTGTAACAAGGTTGGATTGTCTGGGCATTACTTTTTCCAGTCAAAAACACCAATGCCAGCAACAGTAATAAATAGTTGTTTCTCATCTTAAGTTTTAATTATAAAGTTCCAAAGTTAAAAATTATACTAACATTCACAAAATTTTTCCGGTTTCTTTCACTTATAGCCAAATAAAATTTTCAAGTCTATTAAATAGACGTAAATCTGGTGTTAAATCTTGGGTATTTTTTAAAATTTACTTAAATATTTATTATTACAATGCGAAATCCACAAAATCACCCTCGTTCCAGGACAATTACCCAAAAGGAATTAATAATCTTACTCCAAAATTACGCCCCATATTGTAGATACCCGGATGGATACCCGGCGAATTGGGATAGGGCTCAAAATATTTCAGTCTGTTCAAATGGTCCTGATAAGCCAAATCCGCAATGTTATTGGCAAATATGGAAATATACATTAACTTTTTAGCTTTTTTATTCACTATATCAGCACCCATTCCTGCATTTATTAGGGTATATCCACTGGTCGGGGTCTCAGTATTATTTGCAAGATAAACCCTTTCCTGCCGGGCATAAATAATTGCCTGGACTTTCACGAAAAAGTTAGATATACCTTTAGCAGGGTGCTTGAAATTGGCCCTCAATTCAGAGGTACCATGCACCGGTGGAATAAAAGGCAGATATTTTTCGCTATCATTAAGTTTTACGCCATTTCCACCCTCGTTAATTCCATAAACAATAGAAATACTATTTTCAAAATGCAGCCAATCCAATGGATGGGGATGTATATCTATTTCTGCCTCACCACCATATAGTCTTGCATTAGATGCCTGAAACTGGAATGTTTGTGCGCCTGGAACAATTACAGAATCCCTCCCATTAGTACCAAATAATCGGGCATTATAAATATAATTGGATATATCATTATTGAATACAGCCGCATTTATGGATAAATGTTGAGAGGTAAACTCCAGACCAATATCCTCCTGCAAGCTGAATTCAGGCTTAAAATCAGGGTCCCCCAATTGATAGATATTTGTACCGGGGTGTATCCCATTTGCTGATATTTCAGAAATATTGGGAGCTCTGAATCCTCTGGCCATATTACATTTCAGTGCTACTGCTTTCGAAATCTGATAAGTTAGCCCCAAACTATAAGACAACCCTGTGAATGTATGATCATAGGCCGAAAAGTGTTTATCGGTATTCACGATATCAGCCCCTGAATAATAAGTATCAAACCCTGTTTTAGCATCTGGTTTGGTGTATAAGACATCCCCATGAAACATTCTGCTGTCAAAACGCACCCCACCTGCCAAATCCAGCTTTCCTACATTCTTTTTAATCATTGCAAAGGGCCCAAAATCAAATTGACGATAGGATGGTATTACAAACTCAGTTCCTTTGCTTACATCATTTGCCTGAAACATACCATTG
>CAIWHI010000934.1 GCA_903912435.1 uncultured Bacteroidota bacterium
AGGCGGCGGCGGCGGCAGTCATTCAAGCGGTGGCGGTGGTAGTCATACCTCAGGCGGACATGGTGGTCGTCGTTAATAATGCATTCAATAATAAATTTTATATAGGGCATTATTACTTTCTGTGATAATGCCCTGTTTATTTTAAGGTTACATTAAGTGTTTAATTTATGTTAATGTTCCTTGCTTGGAAATTTGAGCTTAAACCAATTATTAAATCTATCGTCCATATTTTAAATAGCTTTTTATGCAATTCAGAAAATATGTTTTGTTATCAGCAATTCTAGCCGGGCCACTAATGGCCGGGGCACAGGATATCACCGAGGCTTTTAACCTTTCCAACCAAAATGTGCAGGGTACTGCCCGATCTATGGGTTTTGGTAATGCTCTAGGTTCTGTTGGTGGTGATTTTAGTTCACTAAGTGTGAACCCTGCGGGACTTGGGGTTTACCGTAGCTCAGAGCTAACTTTTACACCTTCAATATCTATAAATTCTGCCAATAGTAATTATCAGGGTAATGCTACACTTGATAATAGCAGCCGGTTGAGGGTAAATAATTTCGGACTGGTATTGACCAATGCACCTAAGGGAGCAAAGTATGACAGGCGCAATTGGAAGTCCGTTTCATTTGCTTTTGGTGTCAATAAGACGGCTGATTTCCACCGTACATATAATTATTCAGGTACCAACTATACCGGGTCTGCTTCACAAATGTTTGAATCAGATGCCAATTTGTACCCAGGCAATGATACTTTTAAAGGTTCTTTGGCTTATATGGGGTATCAGTCTTACCTAATCAACCAGGATTCTGCCACCGGATTATTCAAAACTGTTGTGCCCTATTCAAACGGGGTAAACCAACAAAGAACAGTGGAAGAGGGTGGCTATATACATGAGTATGTATTATCGCTGGGAGGTAATTATAAAGAAGTATTAATGCTGGGGGTAACTATAGGCATACCTTCATTTAATTACTGGAAGAATGTAAGCTATACGGAGTCACTTATCAATCCGGCATCCAATAATCCTTACAACTTCAATAATTTCAATTATTCCTCTTCACTAAGTATTACAGGGCAGGGCCTCAATGCAAAGTTTGGTGCAATCTACAAAGTGTCTGATAATTTCAGATTAGGTGCTGCATTTCATACCCCAAGTTATTATACCATAAGGGATGAGTTTGACCCTTCAATAAGTGCCAATTCGCAGGGGTATTCCACTTCTTTAAACACTTTAAATAGCCTCTACCATAATTCACTCGACTATAATTTTAATACCCCTTGGAAAGGCGTTTTAAGTGCCACCATATTGTTGAAAAACTTTGGCTTCATCACGTGCGATTATGAATATGTAGACTATACAAGTATGCGTTACGAATTGCCATCAGGTCTGGATGATAATGGCAATTCATTCCTGCAAACTCAGAATGCTATTAATAATGAAATTAAAAAGGTGTACCAACCAGCCTCAAACATCAAAATAGGTGGCGAGTTGAAATTGACTAAGTTCTTCATGGCCCGTGCAGGCTTTGGATATTATGGCAATGCCTATACTAAATATGGCGAGGCAAATAGCGAACATGCCTATACTACCCAGCGCATAGACCTCTCAGCAGGCTTAGGCTTCCGTTTCCAGCATTTCTTTACCGATTTGGGACTTGTTCACAGCACCTATACCGGTTACGAACAGCCTTATAGTGTAGATTACTCCGGAGTAACATCCGGTTCTACTGCCACTGTAGTACCTACCGCAAAGGTTGATTATGTAGTTAATAACCTTGCCTTGACATTAGGGTTTAAGTTTTAAGTGATTAGGAATGATATTTTGAATGGCTAACATTTATTTTTTAATAGGGTTGGCCATTTTTGTATTGATAAATTAGTATAAAAACTAATGATTGGTGGTGGAAGTCGCATTGTAGAAGATGAGATTTGACAACTTTACAAATTTGTCAAATCTGAGTCCTCAAAAATGTACTGATCCAGAAAAATTTTAAAATTCAGGCCATCCTGATTCAAAACTAATAGCCAATGATTCCCAGGCACCGTCTTTCTACTTACTACTTACTACTTTCTACTAAACTCAACATCTAGCTGATTTCCTCTTCTTGCCCACTATGTTTTTACCCTCTGCTTTTTCAATATAATCTATGGCATAGGGCACTTTACAGGCAGTATCACCAACATCAACATTTACCTTGCCTATTTTAAGACCCAGTTCTTTGGCATAGGAATTGAGTTCCTTTACATAGGTGCCTACTGAGATTAAGAACAAATTTTTAGCAGCCTTAATACGGTTTTTGCTGGAGTGGATTGTGTCAGGAATGGTATCCATGAGTTCCTTCAATAGGTTCATATCAATTTTTTTATCATCAGTAATGGCAACAATACTTGAAAGGGTGGCCCAGCCAGAACTTGCAATATTTTCAATGTCTGATTTTATCCATTCCATGGCCAGTTCCATACCGTATCGGCTTTCAGAGGCCACCCAGGCAACGGTATATTCACAAATGCTTGCAGAAGTAGCAGTACGGCACCAATGTTGCAATTCATCCTTGCTCATTCTTTCAGGCTCAGCTATCAGTCCTGCCAGGTACATAGCATCGTATATACCTGAGTCGTAAAGCTCTAATGATAGTTGGTGTCCATTTTTTATCTTTTTTTGAATCTTTTTGAGTTCTTCTATTTTTACCCCATATAGCGGCTCCTTAATGCCGTGTTTCAACAGCACTTTTTTAATGGAGTCGAGGCCAAGGGCTTTTAATTGGTCGAGGATTTCAGTAGATGTCATATCTATTTAATTGTAGGTTTCGGATGCTAATATATAAGTTTTCAACAAATTGCCTTGAGACAAGACCATTTATAGCCATGAATTTATTAAAAATTGGTGAAAAACTTGGCATAGCCCCAGAACAATCCTAAATTTATACCGGTTCTAACCCCCAAACTTACTTTTATAACAGTGGCAAATAACCAGGAAAATCAAAGAGGACGAAATGACAACAATAGTCCTGATGAACAAGCTTGGAAAACCAAGAGGCGCATCCGCCTGCTTTGGATTTCCTTCTGTACAATAATGACCCTTTTTATAGTACTGATTATAGGTATTAACTATGGTTTTTTGGGTTATATGCCATCGCTAACAGAATTAGAGAATCCACAAAATGCGCTTTCTTCAGAGGTTTATGGTTCAGATGGGGTATTGCTAGGGCGTTATTATGTGAAAGACCGTAGTAATAGTAAATATGCGGATATATCATCTAATATCACCAACGCCCTCAAAGCAGCCGAAGATGTGCGATTTGAAGAACATTCTGGTATTGACCCTATTGCCACAGCCGCATTACCATTTTATGCCTTAATTCATAAGCGCAGGGGCTCCTCAACTCTTACA
>CAIWHI010000935.1 GCA_903912435.1 uncultured Bacteroidota bacterium
AACTATTAGTCACAGTATAGATAATGGTATCAATGCCCGCATTTAACCCAAATACCGAACTAGTTGTAGTACCCGGAGTCAATAATACCAACGGATTAGCCTTTGTCCATACAGGTAATCCAACACTACCTGTATCCTGTAAGGTTATAGATGCATTGACACAGACTGCCGCTGGTCCAAACAAGACACCCGCATTGGGCAGTGGTCTTACATTGATAGTTTTTGTAACTATAGATGTGCCACATCGGTTGGTATAACTATAGCTAATAGTACCTATACCAGAGCCAGTTCCGGTAACCAGCCCTGTCCCGGTGCCTATGGTCGCAATTCCAGTATTACCACTTAGCCAAACCCCACCTGCAAGCGAATCATTCATTCGTATGGTATCTCCCACACAAACCGATGATGGTCCGGTAATAGGTCGGGGTAGTGGGTTTACATTGAGTGTTTTTGTGGTATAACAACCTGTCGCCACCGAATAGGTTATTTTGGCTATGCCCGTTGAAATACCCCTAACCAATCCAGATAGGGAATCAACTGTTGCAAAGACCGAAGTCAATGTATTACTCCATACCCCTGCTGGTGTAGTACTGTGGTAATAAATAGAGTCACCTATGCAGAGTAAGTTAGGCCCGGTTATAGCATTCGGGGTAGGATATACCGATAATGTATCAGTAATAAAACATCCCGAAGGCAGTGTATAGGTTACGATACCTGTTCCGGTAAGGAAGCTGGTAACAACACCAAATGTGTCAACTGTTACATAAATACTTGTCCATGAACCAGGCGTGTCTATGTTACTTAGGGTAACACTAGCCCCTAGCGCACATAATGAATGTGGGCCGGTAATAGAATGGGGGTTTGGATTCACCACCATATTAAATATAGCAGGACATCCCCCATAGGTATAGCTAATTTGTGCATACCCACTTGTTAATCCAGAAACAAATCCATTTAATGCTCCTACAGTTGCTATTGATCTATTACTGCTCGACCATACACCACCTATTGTGCCATCATGCAATGAGGTTGTATCCCCCACACATATATGACTTAATCCCGTAATTGGTCTTGGTACCTGATATATGTTCTCTACTTTTATTGCATAGCAACCTGTGCCAAGTGTATAGGTTATTATTACTGAACCCATAGTGCGACCTGTAACAATTCCCGATAATGGGTCAGCTATAGCAATGGTCGTATCACTACTTGTCCATATACCACCTATAGCTGCATTGGTCAATCTGGTGGGTAATCCCACACAACCATAGGTGCCAGATATTGGTCCAGGCAGCGAATCTACCCTAAATATCATGGTATTGACGCATGTATTTAATGTGTAGCTTATAGTGCTTGTTCCAGGTACAATACCCGCAACATTTGCACCCAGCGAATAAGGCGCTATGGTTGCCACACTTGTATTACTGCTGCTCCATGTACCGCCTGATGTTGAATCGTATATATAAGCTACTGAACTTGTGCATACATGTGTCGCACCAGATATAGCTGGTGGTATTGGTAAAACCGATATAACTGTAGTACTTATACAGCCTGTTGTAAGAGTATAGGTGATAGTAGTAGTCCCTGCACTAATCCCACTTACTAATCCCGTTGAAGGAGAAATTGTTGCAACAGAGATTAATGATGAACTCCATGTGCCACCTATAGACGCACAAGACAAAGTGGTGGATGAACCAGCACATACATATGAATTGCCCGTTATGGCTGCTGGCAATGGATTTACTGTGACATTGGTAATCGCCAGGCAAGAATTTAAATTATAAGTAATTGTTGCAGTGCCTACATCCAGTCCACTCACCAATCCTGTGGCTGTACCTATGTCTGCTACACTACTATTGCTTGTACTCCAATAACCACCCGATGATGTATCAGCGAGTAGTGTATTTAATCCTATGCAAACCTGATTAGTTCCTGTAATCGGTGCAGGAAGTGGTAAAACTGTAAATGGTGTACTAATACTACACCCTGTAGGCAGGGTAAATGTAATATTGGCAGTACCTGCATTTATTCCAGTTACTGTACCAGTGGTAGTGCCTACTGTAGCAATAGTTCCACTACTGCTCGACCACGTTCCTGTCGCTATATTGCTAAGTATTGTACTGAATCCTATGCATATCTGGCCTAATCCTGTTATTGGTGCAGGCAGTGGGTTTACCAATAAATTTCTTGTTGACTGACATCCTGATGATAAGCCATATGTAATGATTACTGTGCCTGAGGAGATGCCTAGAACAAATCCGGAAACAGGATCAATGCTAGCTGTTCCACTGGCACTACTGCTCCAGGTACCACCTGAAGTAGCATCAGCTAGTGTAATATTACTCAGCTCACATACACTCAGCGGCCCAGTAATAGGCGATATTGGACTGATATTGATTGTTTTTGTTGTTAGGCAGCCTGAAGGCATGGCATAAGTTAGGACACTAGTTCCCATACTTAAGCCATTTACAACACCTGAAGTTATGCCTATTGGGGCCACCAATGGTGCACTACTACTCCATGTTCCACCAGGGGTTTCGGTATAAGTTGTTGATAACCCCAGGCAAATACTTGCTGGCCCGGTTATTGCCGGTGGCGTGGTATTAATATTTACAGTAGTAGTCACTATGCAACCTGAAGATAAGGTATAGGAAATGACTGATGAACCCCCAAATATACCCGTTAATACTCCGGTAGTGCTACCAATTATTGCAACTGTTGTTAATGAGCTACTCCATAATCCCCCGCTTACAGCATCAGCCAATGTAGTACTGGCTCCAGAACATAAGGTGGTAACACCTGTAATTGGTGAAATAGGCGTTACTGTTACAGTAGTGGTTATCTGGCAACCTGTAGTATAAGCATAGGTAATAACTGCGGTGCCGGTTGAAATTCCACTAACTATTCCGGAAATAATACCAATCGACGCAACTAAAGGTGCACTACTTGTCCATATTCCTCCAATCCCTGATTCATAGAGTGTTGATGTGAAATGTAAGCATACGGTTGTTCCACCGCTAATAGGTGCTGGAGTAGGATTGAAATTCACAACCTTTGTAACTGCACACCCTGTAGGCAAGGTATAGGTGATGATAGTACTACCATGTCCCACACCCGTTACCAGGCCAGCTAGGCTATCTACTGTAGCTATAGCTGTATCTCTGCTTGTCCACCTGCCTCCAGTTAGTGCATCGGTAAGTGCCAGAGTCTGACCCTGGCAGGTAGTGTTGGGCCCGCTTATTGCCGATACCGGATTCACGGTTACCACTGTTGTAATACTACATCCTGTACCTAGCGAATAAGTAATAGTGGCTGTACCAAGACTAATACCTGTTACCACCCCTCCTAATAAACTTATACTGGCTACGCTCACATTACTACTAGTCCATGTGCCACCCCCGGTTTCAATCAATGCAGTACTGGTGCCATAGCATAAATTTGGTGTGCCACCTATAGGTACCGGCCCTGAGTTGACGCTAAATGGTGCTGTTGCCATACAACCTGAGGGTAATGTATAGCTTATCATTGATGTACCAAATGACAAGGCCGTCACAAATCCTGTGCCAGGGTCTACTGATGCTATCCCTGGGGCAAGGCTGGTCCAGGTTCCTCCTGGCACAATATCTGTTAACACAGTTGTAAGTCCCATGCATAATATGGTTGGACCTACAATGGGAGCCAAAGGATTTACAGTAATAGTTTTGGTGGCCATACAGCCTGATGGATAAGCGAACGTAATAACAGTAGTGCCACCTGACAGTCCGGTTAATACGCCACTACCTGTTCCTATTGTTGCCACTGTAGTACTGCTACTGGTCCAGATTCCTCCTGTTGTGTCAGAGTAGGTAGTTGGGATACTAGCACAAATTGTGGAAGGTCCCCTCACTGCAAGTGGCATAAGATTGACCATTACAACTGTGTCTGCCACACATCCTGCAGCTGTAGTATAAGATATTATAGCCGTACCGGCAGATACTCCTGTAACTGTTCCTGATGTAGCTGTTACATATCCCACGGTATATAAACTACTGCTCCATGAGCCACCAGGAGTGGCATTGGTTAATACTGTTATAGAACCCTGGCAAACCTGCGTATTGCCAAGTATAGGTGAGAATGGATTTACTGTTACATTTCTTGTGGTACTACATCCTGTACCTTGTGTATAGGTAATGGTGGCGCTGCCTATTGCTACACCCGAACCCACACCACCTGATGATATAGTTACTACCGAAGTATTACTACTAGTCCATGTCCCTGAACCGGTATTTGTATACGTATTGGGTATGCCTAGGCATATGGCAGGATTACCCCCAATAGGGCCCGGGAGTGGTGATACAGTGACAGTTGTAGTGGCCATACACCCCGATGGTAATAAATAGGTGATTATTGTTGTGCCAGCCGATACTCCTGTTACTACTCCGGTTAATGAACCTATTGTAGCGGCAGTTGTACTACTTATCCATCTTCCACCTGTTGTTGCATCTGCTAATGTAGTTGTGGTACCAATACACACAAATGTTGTGCCTGTTATTGGGCTAAGCGGGTTAACAGTCATACTCATACTGGTATAACATCCAGCTGGTGAATAATAGGTAATTAGGGAGGTGCCTGACGATAAACCAGTCACAAGGCCTGATAATGTCCCAATTTGGGCCACTGAGGCATTTGTACTGGTCCAGGTGCCACCGGCCAGTGTATCTGACAATAGGGTATTATAGCCCTGGCATATCGAAAAGGCCCCGGTAATGTTATTGGGTATAGGATTTATTCTAACTACAAAAGTAGATTTACATACATATAATGGTCCCAGCGAGTAAGAAATCAAAGCCGTTCCGGCTGATACCCCGGTTACAATTCCGGTAGTACTACCTACTGTGGCAATAGCTGAAGAACTACTACTCCATATGCCGCCACTTGTAGTATCAACAAGTGTAGAAGTAAAACCTACACAAATATTGTTGCCTCCTGTAATGGGTTGTGGTACAGGTAAAATATTAACCGTAGTTGTATTAACACAACTTGAAGGTAATGTATAAGTGACTATCGCAGAACCCATAGCCCCAGCTGTTACCAAACCTGAAACAGAACCTAGCGTGAAATAGCCGGCTGCCCCGGCACTACTCCATCTTCCGCCGGAAGTAATATCAAATAGGGTACCTGTATTTCCTACGCATATATTGGTAAGCCCGGTTATTGGGGCAGGTATTGGATTAACTGTAAATGTACGTACAGCCCTGCCAGAACAGCCCCAACTATCCGTTACTGTTAAGGTAGGTGTTTGCACACCTGCTACTGTATAAGTATAGCTCGGATTACTCAAAGTACTGGTTGCACCACCTCCGAATGACCATAAATAGGAGGTCATAGCTGCAAATGGGCTACGCGATGTGTCAGTAAATGTAGTACCACTAAACTGGCACACCGGATTAGGAGCAATAAAAAATCCCGGAACAACTGTATCAGCTTTAATGCTATCGAGGCCGGAACTATAACTTGTACATCCCGATGTATCTCTTAGTATCAATCTGGGTAAATAATAGCCTGGCCGATAAACGTGAGCAATTGTATCAAGAAAAGTGCTTGATGAGGTTACCCCATCACCAAAATCCCATACTATACTTGTTGCCCCGGTTGTAGTGGCTCTAAAATGCACCGCATTAGGGGCACATTCTGTGAGGGGAGTATAACTAAATGCACCTGAATACCCAAACACACTTGCATGTGCATATGCCGTATCAGTACAGTTGTAGATATTTGTTGCGGCAAGTTTAATGGTATAGTATCCTGATGATACATATACAATGGTTGGTGCATAGGATATTGATGTAGTTCCTTCGCCAAATGTCCAGAAATAGGTTGTGGCGCCAGTACTAAGGTTAGTTATGTGTACATTTAGTGGAGGGCATACCGCAAATGAATCATCCATTGTAAACCTGGCAACCGGCTTGGGGTTAACAAACATTGAACTGGTTCTAATCAATGTGTCTGATGCGCAGCCATGCGTATCAAAAGCTACCATCTTTATTGTATATGTGCCTGCCGTACTGAAAATATGGTCCGGTGATATGTCTGAACTTGTTCCCCCATCACCAAACCACCAGTAAGCTGCCGTGACTCCTGATGTAGTGTTTGTAAAATGTATTGGAAGTCCGGCGCATACCACTGTTGCGGTAACATAGTAATTCGCTACCGGTTTATACACAATAAGGCGGGAAGGGATATTGAATGTGTCTTTACAACCAATATTATCTGTTACAATTTCTTTAATGCTATAAGTGCCTGCCGCTGTATAAGTTTCCACAGGATTGGCTCCCATTATTGTTGTAGTATCACCATTACCAAAGGTCCAAAAATATTTAATGATTGTAGCTCCGGGTACATCTACTGATCTGTCGGTAAATGATACCGATAGAGGCGTGCAACCTGAGGAAGGTGTAAATCTGAAACTATCTATCGGTTTGGCTACTAGTAGCAGATTAGTTCGTATCCCGGTATCGTAACATCCATGATTATCCCTGTTCACCAACATAAAGCTATGGTAACCTCGGGTCCAATATGTATAATAAAAATCCGTATGTGTACTGTCCATAGCTACCCCATCAAGAAACCATTTATAGTTTATTCTGCTTAATGAACTCGCCCATCTACCATAGGCTGTATCCCGGATTCCTTTACATATAAAGGAATCCGTTAATCCTATGTCCACTATGGGCTGGCTGAGGTCCAAAATTTGTATATTTGTATCCCTACACCCACTATGGGAATTATAGGTCGTCAATTTGGCTGTGTATGACCCTGTAGTGGAATAGGTATGGGTAACTGTTGAAAGGGTGGAGGTTGCGCCATCCCCAAATAACCACAAGCGGGTTGTTGCACCTACTGAAAAGTCCGAAAATGTAGCTACATTCCTTGGTGTACAAGCATATGTTACGTGCGGTGAGGCTGTTGGAGAGTCAATGGTATCATGTGCATATACAGGTAAACTGGGACAGCCATGGTTGTAGGCAATCAGATGTGGATTATATATGCCGGGTGTAAAATAATTATGCGTGTCAATTCGCAAAACTGTGCTATCAGCAATAATATCTCCGAAAAACCAATAATAACTGGTTGCCCCAATGGAGGTACTGGTAAAAACTACAGGTTTATCACCACAAACACGCGTGGGGCTTATAGAAAAAGACGCAATTGGCCTTACTCCATCTTCTACAGGTGTAGATGCTGTAAATGTACATCCGTTCCCTGTTGTAAAAGTACATGTAACATTAAAAAATCCGGCAATAGTATAAGTGTGTGTCGGTGAGGGTAGGCTTGATATTGGTGATCCATCCCCAAAGTTCCAGCTATAGCTGGCAATTCCATAAGGGTATGGAATTGTATAGGTAATTCCTGATATAGCATCAAATAGTGTAGAATTCGTATTAGCAGTAAAAGTTGTTGTTAATGGCATGCACCCTGCAATATGCGTAGCTTCTATTGATGAATTAAAGTTATATACGGTATCTTTCTTTTCAATAGTATCCCGACAACCTGCAGCATCTATCAGAATCATATCAATAGTGTCTATGACGCAAAAGTAAGCAGGGATACACAAGACACATGGCCTATAAGTTCGGCTTATAACAGGGGTATTTGTAATAAGTTGGGTATATTCCTGCAATAACCAGTCTACTCTTATACCACTAGCCACAGTGGCGGTCATGGTTAATGTTGACATAGGTGCCGGGCAGGGCTGTAAAGGCGTTACATTAAATGTGCCTGTGGGATGATAGACCGTTATTGGGTGTGTTATTGAATCCCGGCATGCACCGTTGGCAACCACAAGCTTTACATTATAAGTACCAATACTGGAATAAGTATGTGTGCCGTCAATATATGATGATGTAGCCCCATCTCCAAAATACCAGGTATTTGAAGTATATACAGAACTCATATTAATAAAGGTGTCTAGCGAAGTGAGGCACCTTGTGGAGGGTGAGCTGAAATTGGCTGCGAGTCCCCCGAAATTAATATAGTTTGGATAGGTTGTGCTGTCCCTGCAACCATGAACGTCTATAGTGGTAAGCGATACTGAATAAGATATTGATGCAGTATAGATATGTACCGGACTTGAAGTTCCGGAGGTAGTGCCATCACCAAATTTCCAGACATAGGTCATAGGACCGGTGCCAATTGATGTTGGGCTAAAATGACATGTTAATGGAGTTCGGCATCCAAAGGAATCAGGGGTGACAAAACTGGTTACTGGTGGAGTGAAAGCATGTATGTAATCACTTCGGTTCATTGAGGCAGTACAACCCGCAGCATTTGTTGCCGCCAGGTTTACATTGAAATAACTTGGAAACGCATACGCATGGGTAGGTGTTGGGGAGCTACTGGAATAACCATCTCCAAAATTCCAGTTATAGGTTAGCCCCCCCCACATGCCTGGTGAGCAGGAACTTGTAAAATGCACAGTGCTTCCGGGACAAAGTGCAGTATCGGGGGTAGAGAAACTAACTGTTGGAGGTGGGTATACATGCACCAACATTCTATACGTGCTTGATGATGCCCCATTTGTTGAAACAAGTGTAACTGTATAAGTGCCTACCGCTACATAACTTCCCGATGCATTGGTGGAGTAGGAGGGTGGTGAGCCATTGCCTAGATCCCATGTTTGGCCTGTAGCACCAGTAGACGTATTGGTAAAGTGTACAATAAGTGGAGAACATCCTGATGTATCATCAAATGTAAATGAGGAAACCAACTGGGCCGAAACCAACTGCGTGGAGCCTAATAACAGGGTTAAGACAAGTATTATAAATAAATATGCTTTACTAAAGTGGGTTTTGGCCTTTAGCAAACAGGATATTATCTTATATGAGTTTAGGTATAAGTTTTTAGTCATTATTTGGTTTATTAAGACGTTCACCTAATAAATAAATTCCTACAAAAAAATCAGTTTAGCTGCCTTTTTATAAAAATCCACTACTGGCAATAAACAGGGTTTTAACTTTGACTTCTAAAGTATATACAATTTTTAGATTTTCAAAAAATAACTTCCTATTTTAACCAACAGAAAAGCAATTCATTGCATTTCCATTACATAAATAGGTGCTTTTAGCACTAAGGTTATTAAATTATTAACCTGGAGTAAATATTTTTTTCTTCTTCTTTTTGGCACACAATCTGTGCTTAAAAATATAAGGAATGTTGATTTAAAAAAGCCTAACTGAGGGCGATACTATTTTTTCTTTAACGCATGGCGTAATATCTAAATATTTAGGTATGTAAATTGCAACCTGTTTAAGTCCCAACAACTGTCGGGATTGTAACACAGCAGAAAAAGAAAAGAACTAGCCAACGAGGGTATTTTATTTGTCATCATTCCTAAGTAAATATACAGAAAATTTCAGAATTTAACATG
>CAIWHI010000936.1 GCA_903912435.1 uncultured Bacteroidota bacterium
TTAGTAGTTCTTTTTCTTTAATGGTTTCAGAAAGTGTATTGGCATCTTCTATCGTTTTTTTGGCTTGTGCCTCTGCTCTTTTAATTAAAACTTCTGCTTCATCAATTTGTTTCTGCGTATTTTTCGCGAATATTATTTTGCCTACAAAGATTCCTCCTATCAAGGCCACGATCGCGGCAACCAGTGCGATCATGATTTCGGTTGCTCCCATAATTCTTTTTTAGATTTTATAAAATTAAAATATATTTCAAAGAACCCATAAATATTAAATTGCATATATTTTTAATGGGTTTAAACTTAGCGAACAAAGTTAAGCAAACATTTCGGTATAGCTATATTGGCTGCCATACAATTAAAACCGTAATGTTTAAAACTTCTTAACAAAAAAATCATAGTACAAATTACCTTTAGGCCAAATTCACTGTACAATTTTCGTCGAACCTAATTATTATAAATAGTTAATTAATTACCTATGATTTTGCCACTTGCCTATGGCCATTGTAATGTTTCGGTAATGCCCCTCAGGGGCGAGCCTTCTCATAGGGCAGAGCAGACCTCTCAATTGTTATATGGTGAGCGGGTGGAAATAATAGAGGTAAATAAGAGTGAATGGGCAAAAGTGCGTTGCGCATGGGATGGATATGATGGGTGGTGTAAAAAATCACAACTTTCGGTTATATCAAGAAAGGATTTTTTGAAGCCTTTAAAATTTATGGCTGGCACCAATGGCGACAGAATAATATTGGAGGATGGGGACTTATGGTTGCCCGCTGGGAGCGACCTTATTGGTTACAAGGGTGGAAAGTTAATACCTGTGAAAGCCCAGGGCAAGTATAAGGGTAAAAAAATAACCATAGCTGAAGTAAAACCAAGTTCTGAAAATCTAAGAAAAGCTGCGATGCTCTATATGCATGCCCCATACCAATGGGGTGGAAGAAGCATTGCTGGGATAGATTGCTCAGGGCTAAGCCAAATGGCTTATAAAATGTGCAATATCCCAATTCTACGTGATGCCAGCCAGCAAGCTACCCAGGGCGAACTCGTGGATTTTCTACAACATGCACAATGTGGCGACCTGGCCTTTTTTGATGATAAAGATGGCCGTATTGTGCATGTGGGTATACTTATCGACAATCAGAATATAATACATGCTACCGAAACTTCAGGCAGGGTGGTGATGGATAGGATAGACCAGGGCGGTATAATAAGTGTGGCCTTGCGGAAGCGCACTCATAACCTCAGAATGGTGAGAAGGATGGTGTATGAAGCGAAGAGTATTTAGCATAAATGAAGTAATTTACTGGTTTTAGATTCAGAATTAATATACATATACATTTTAGAATGATTAGTCTGAAAACCGGAACCGGAATTTTTTCACATCCCTATTTTTCGGGTTTCCTACTCTTTTTTATTTTTTTATTGGTTGGAATCAATGTTTATCAGGACTATGGTGTGGCCTGGGATGAACCTTTGCAAAGGGGGCCTGGGTTATTGAGTTATAATTATATCTTTAAGGGTAATAATGAATTATTGACCAGCCCAAATGATAATCATGGCACAGGGTTTGAGTTACTGCTCATCATCATAGAGAAGGCAATGCGCCTTACTGATACCAGAGATATATACCTGATGAGGCATTTAGTGACACATATATTCTTTTTGTTGAGTGCTCTTAGTTTCTATTTCCTCGTTTATAGATTGTTTAAGAATAAGTGGTTGGCTAGTTTGGGGTTTCTGTTAGTAGTAATTGCGCCACGAATCTATGCACATAGTTTCTTCAATAGCAAGGATTTGCCTTTTTTGTCTATGATAATATTTTCAATGGCATTGGGAAACCTCGCAATGCAGAAAAATAAGCCTATCTGGTATTTTATTCTCGGGCTGGCGTGCGGATATGCCACCAGTATTAGGATAATGGGTGTGATGGTAACCCTGATTTTTACCTTATTCCTTGTTTTTGATTTTATTATAACTGTTTACAACAAAGAAAGCAAACGAGCTGGTATTTTTGGATTAGGTCTATTTCTTGGGGCAGCTTTATTGATGCTACTTGCAGGTTGGCCTATATTATGGTCGAGCCCGGTACATAATTTTATAGAGGGTTTTAAAATGATGTCTCATTATACATGGGGTGGTTCTTGCTTGTTTATCGGCAAGGTATTACCCAGTGAACATCTGCCCTGGTATTATATCCCGGTATGGTTTCTAATATCAAACCCTGAGACGTTTTTGCTATTGGGGGCATTTGGCGTACTTGTGGTTTTGATTGATATAATTAAGAAACCAATCAAATTTATCATTCATACTCAAAACAGGATTTTCCTGGTTGCATTGGTTTTGTTTATAGTTCCTGTTTTGACGATAATAGGCTTGCATTCAGTTGTTTATGACGATTGGCGACATTTGTACTTTATATATCCTCCTTTTTTGCTATTGGGTTTATATGGGCTCAATAAGGTGTGGTTAAATAAGTATTCCATCATTTTAAAGGTAGCTCTGTTAGTTCAGTTAGTATTTACCGGTATAACTATGATTTCGGCCCATCCGTTTCAGCAGGTATATTTCAATAGGGTAGTTTCACATGAAAAAGACTACCTGGTGAAAAACTATGATTTTGATTACTGGGGATGTGGCTACAAACAAGCTCTTGAATACCTGTATGAACATGACGCTAAATTGGTTATCAATATTGCCTGGACAATGAATCCGCTAGTGAATAATTTAATGATCTTACAGAAGCAGGACAGAAAACGGTTTGATATGGTAGAACACAATGCTGATTATATAATAACAAGTTACAGGGGAGTGAATTTCGGCTATTTTGACACTCTAAATCTGGTATATAGCATTAAGGTTATGAATAGCCCGGTAATGGGTGTGTATAAATTGCATTGACATTTTATAACCTGTGGAAAGAAACCACGCTTAAATCTTAAATTGCACCCCTGTTTTAACCATTGAACCTGATAGAATAAATGAATAATACCCTGAAGAAAAACAATTTTGGGCTGGTGCAGGTTTTGGTGCTTGTAGTGGCTACTTTTTTGGCCTATATCAAGCTGTTTCATGCCCCATTTGCAGAGTGGGATGATAATGAGTATGTGGTGCATAATAAAGATATTATCGGTTTTGGACTACAAAATTTGAGGCTTTGGTACTATAAGTTTTATATAGGTAATTACCAGCCGGTAACCATGGTGGTGTATGGTATAGATTATTTGTTGGGTGCTCTCAATCCGGTTTATTATCATATCACCAATCTATTATTCCATATTGGGAATACAATTGCAGTATATGTGTTAATCTCCAGGTTGGGTAAGAATGCCTGGATAGCTTTTTTTACTGCTCTTATCTTTTCATTGCACCCCTCGCAAACAGAATCAGTATCGTGGGTAGCAGAATCGAAAACTGTTATCTGTGCTTTTTTCTACCTTTTAGCACTTATCAAATATCTCGATTATCGGCAGGCACCATCGTCAGGAAGAATGGCTATTGTAGTGTTCTTGGGTATGTTATCTATACTATCAAAGGGGGTAGGGGTGGCATTGCCTCTTTCCTTATTGGCAATAGATGTATGGCAGGGTAGGGAACTAAAGGACAGGAAGGTTTGGATAGAGAAAATACCATTGTTAGTTCTGTCATTGGTTTTTGGAATTATAGCCATAAAGGGGCAAGAGGCTGGGAAATTTATCCATATGCGGCCCGATGTGAGCTATTGGGCTACACTACTGAATGCCTGTTATGCCTATATCCTTTATTTTGTACATCTGGTAGTGCCTTATGGAATATCGGTTATATATCCATATCCATTTGAGGTAGGCATTTATCAATATTTGTGTCTGCCTGTAATACTGGGGGTATTTTACCTTGCCTATCTGGCTTTTAAGAAGAACTGGTCGGTATTGCTGGGTGGGATCTTGTTTTATAGTGTAAATATTGCATTGGTACTTCAGTTTATTTCCTTTGGTGATGCCCTGATGGCTGATAGGTATTTTTATATAGCGGGTATTGGTTTGATTTATATAGTGGTATATTATGTGTATGGGCTAGTTAAGTCTGTGAATCTGGTGCCTGTTATTTTGGGGGTATTATCATGTGGGTTATTGGTGATGACTTATATTAGGAATGATATCTGGTTATCGGATATGAACTTTTATCAGGCAATATTAGATGTATATCCACGGTCGGCAGTAGCGCAATATAGTGTGGGTGGATTGTATATGCGAGAGGGGAAATATAGTGAGGCTGCGGAACATATAAATCTGGCTGTGCAATACGAGCCAGGCAATTATAAGGCATGGTATAATAAGGGTGCATTAGCATTAAGGCAGGGTAAGCCTGATGAATCGCTGGAAGCACTCAATAAATGCCTGGAAATAAAGGAATATCCCAAGGCATTGTTTAGCAGGGCCTTACTGTATCAGGGCACTGCAAGGCCAGACCTTGCTTTGACAGATATTGAAAAAGTATTGCAGGTGCAACCGCAGAATGCAAGAGCCTGGTATATAAGGGGAGATTGCATGGAGCAGCAAAATAATCTGGTAATGGCGATGGATAATTACAATAAAGCCCTGGAATATGAGCCGGGTGAACCGTTGTTTTATATCCGCAGGGGGCTATTATATGCCAAGAATAACCTGGCAGATATAGGGCTGAATGATTTGGAGAAAGCCATATCACTGAACCCCAGGAATGCGGAGGCTTATTACTACAGGGGTATTGTGAAATCGAGGGCGGGTAAAAATCCGTGTAATGATTTTAGTATAGCATTGAAGAGGGGGTATAAGCCGGCACAAGAAGCAATATCGAAGTTTTGTAACCAGGGGAATGGGCCGGTGCTTCATCAATAGATTTTCAGTAATACAATTGAATTACAATGGCAAATCTTAAAGTCTATTTTGGGTTATTGATTTGTCTGGTGTTTTTCGCCAATTGTGACGTTAGGGTTAATAAATATTATTCAGCTAACGGTTATGAAAAAAGGAAGATTCAATTTGACTCCAATGAAAGAGTTGACCTACCTATTAGATACTATGACACCATTTTATTAAGTGACGACAATGTGGAATTTGAAGAGCCTGAGTGGGATAGCTTTTATCTATCCACTACCCAATACTCATTATGGCGGAAA
>CAIWHI010000937.1 GCA_903912435.1 uncultured Bacteroidota bacterium
ACAGGTACTATGTTGCATGCCAATGATGCACTTGATGCAGGTTTGGTGGATGGCATTATTACTTCAGAAACCATGATGGAATTGACAACAGGTGTTGCACTAGCACCTGATGCTAATCATCAAATATTGAATGAAAAATGGGCGGGCTTAAAAATGTTTTTTGAACAAAATAATTTGGAAACCATCCTTAATGGACAATGCAAAATGGGAAGTGTGACTGTCGATGTTGCAGCACGCATTTCCAAAACCATGTGCCGTAAAGCACCTATTGCCTTACGTCTTGCTGCACAATTGATTGATGAGGCTAAAGGGACTGATTCTGAATTGACTTACCTGCGCAAAATTTTTACAACTTCGGATGCATTCCTTGGACTGAGCAATATTGGCAAACAAGTGGTGTATGAAGGTGTGTAAGGAAATGAAAATAAATGCTGGAATTTGGAACTAATTTTCAAGTTCAATTTAATATAACACTATTATTGTTTGTATGATAAAAAAAGACGATGGTAACACCAACGTCTTTTTTTTATTAGAGTAGTAATTATAAGTTATCTTTTCATGCCAGGCATTCCCATTCCGGGCATCATGTTTTTCATATTACCCATTTGCCCCATCATTTGGCGCATTTGTTCGAATTGTTTCATGAAATTATTGACATCTGAAATGTCTTTTCCACTGCCTTTGGCAATACGTTTGCGACGACTTGCGTCAATCATATCAGGGTTGCGGCGCTCTTGTAGCGTCATAGAATGAATGATGGCTTCAATGCCTTTAAAGGCATCGTCTGAGATATCAATGTCCTTGATGGCTTTGCCTATTCCAGGTATCATTCCCATCAAGTCTTTGATGTTGCCCATCTTTTTAATTTGTTGCAATTGCTCTACAAAATCTTCAAAGTCGAACTTGTTTTGGCGAATTTTCTTTTCAAGTTTCTTGGATTGTGCTTCATCAAATTGTGCTTGTGCGCGCTCCACAAGGGTTGTGATATCGCCCATTCCTAGAATACGCTGCGCCATCCTTTCAGGGTAAAATACATCGAGCGTGTCGAGTTTTTCGCCCATACTCACAAACTTGATGGGCTTGTCAACCGTGTATTTAATGGTCAATGCAGCACCACCTCGGGTATCACCATCTAACTTAGTCAATACAACACCTGTGAAATCAAGACGGTCGTTGAAGGCTTTTGCAGTATTCACCGCATCTTGCCCCGTCATAGAATCCACCACAAACAAAATTTCTTGTGGTTTTACAGCAGCTTTGATGTTTGCCACTTCGGTCATCATCACTTCATCCACTGCAAGGCGACCTGCAGTATCTATAATCAGCACTCGATTGCCATCTTGTTTGGCTTGTGCCAATGCATTTTCAACAATCTCTACGGCGTTTTTATTTTCAAGCTCGTAATAAACAGGCACTTTCACTTGCTCTGCCAACACCTTCAATTGATCAATCGCCGCAGGGCGATAAATATCTGCAGCAACGAGCAAAGGATTGAGTCCTTTTTTGGTTTTTAAGAAGTTAGAAAGCTTTCCACAAAAAGTGGTTTTACCACTACCTTGAAGTCCGGCAACTAGAATGATGGTTGGCTTTGCACTAAGGTCAAGTTCTGCTTCAGAACCACCCATGAGTGCTGCCAATTCATCCTTCACAATCTTCACCATCAATTGCCCAGGAGATACGGCTGTTAACACCTTTTCTCCCATTGCTTTCTCCTTTACTCTGTCAGTAAAATCTTTAGCAATTTTAAAGTTCACATCAGCATCTACCAATGCACGGCGAATTTCTTTTACCGTGGTGGCAATATTGATTTCATTAATGCGGCCTTCACCCTTTAATTGTTTAAACGCGGACTCAAGCCGCTCACTCAGGTTATCGAACATAGCTATTCTAAAATGGAGTGCAAAATTAAGAGAAATTAAGGAGTGTTTTATAAGGATTTTTAAATAAATCTGTGTAAGAAGGATGATATAATAAATTGGGTACCCATACTAGCTCATTTCCTTTTCTACATCGTTATCATGTCACAAATTATACCTTTTTTGACACCTGTAGAAGGCCTCTAAGCGGGACAAAAATTAAGAATTCACGCCACTACCCTTCGTTACAAATGCACCTGTTTTTTCAACTTACAATAAAGTACTAATTTACACCCAATTCAATGCTAATTACTAAAACAAATTTTTTCGCAACAAATCATGAATTCAGACGACCATTTTATTGAACAACCACTTTTGGCTGTTTACATGTGTACCTATAATCATGAAAAATTTGTAGCACAGGCTATAGAGAGCGTAATAGCGCAAAAAACCACTTTCCCATTTGTGTACTTTATTGGCGAAGATTGCTCAACAGACAATACAAGGTCCATATGCCTGGATTATCAATCCATGTATCCGCAAATCATTAAAGTAATCTGCACAAAAGAAAATAATATGATGCAGAATGCTACCAACTTGTGGAATGCTTGTGCCGAAAGTGGGGTAAAGTATATAGCAATGTATGAGGGGGATGATTTCTGGATAGATGAATATAAATTGCAGAAACAAGTAGATTACCTGGAAAAGAACCCCGACTTTACCCTCTGCTTCTCAAATGTAAAGGTGAAGGATGAATTGGGCTTGAACTGGAAAATTGAAAAATACATGCCGCTTCTGGATAAAGATGTTTTGACAATTGAAGATTTTATTTTGTCTTATACATCACTTACCCGCGCATCAACCATGGTTTTCAGGAATATACTACCACACCCTATGCCTGATTTTTATATGACCACAATGAGTGGTGATGTATTAATAACTATGCTACTTGCTGATAAGGGAAAGGCAAAATACTTCCATGAACAGATGGTGGCATACCGAGATCATAGAGGTGGCATTACTAAAACCCAGAATAATATGCAGAATAATGCCAGAGAATTAATGAAACTATACCATATTCTAAACAAATATTTTGACTACCGGTATAATGCAATTTATAGAAAACGTTTTTTGGAGAATGCAAGGGTTAATCTGGTTTTTGGAGCTAAAAAGAAGAAAGGATTAGCAAGGGTATCCCACTATTTTAATACAATACCTGACTACATAAAATATTCGGATAAAATAAACTATAAAGAGCTATTTTACTACCATATAGTTATCTTTTGTCCTATCGTGCTTAAGTTGTTTAAATCGACCAGACCTGCCAATACCGATGAACATGGCTATTAATGTTAATGGTGCGAATTGCCTCAGTTTAGAATACATTTAAGTTTATAACTTTACCCGATGGTTCCTGAACAAACCCAGAACAATGCCCCATTACTTGCTGTCTTTATGGCGGCCTACAATCATGAGAAATATGTGGCCCAGGCTATAGAAAGTATATTAATGCAACAAACCAATTTCAGGTTTGTCCTCTTTTTGGGTGAAGATTGCTCAAAAGACAAAACCAGGGCAATATGCCTGGAATATGAAAGGAAATACCCCGACATATTGAAGGTGATATGTACAAAAGAAAACAATATTCGGCAAAATGCTGATAATTTATGGAGAGCCTGCCACGAATCAGGAGCCAAATATCTGGCTATGTTAGAAGCTGATGATTACTGGACCGACCCTCATAAATTACAAAAGCAGGTGGATTTCCTGGAAGCAAATTCAGATTTTTCATTTTGTTTTACAGCCATAGATGTGGTTGATGAAACCGGAGGACAACAAGTGAATAAAAAACATACCCGGAAATTTGACAATGATGTGCTGACCATAGAGGATTTCATACTTGCCTACGTGTCATTGGCACATTGGGCAACTATAGTTATGCGCAATATTATGCCCTACCCTATGCCTGAATTTTATTACAGGGCTTTCAGTGGCGACGTTTTTACCACAATAGTACTTGCTGATAAGGGCAAAGTAAAATATTTCCCTGAGGTAAGTGCCATCTACCGCAATCATGCAGGTGGCTGGACAAAAACAAAAAACACGATTACAAAATCGAATGACAAACTGATGGAATTGTATAGAAATCTGGATGAGTATTTTGGGTTTAAGTACCACAAATTATTCAGTCAAAGGTTTCTGGCTAATGCCAAGGTGCAATTGATATTTGGAGCAAAAGACTTAAAGGGTATAGCCCGGTTAAAGCACTATTTCAGGGTTTTTCCTGAATATCTTAAGTATTTAGATAAGGTCAACCTTAAGGAAATGATCTATTATCACGTAGTGCTTTTTGCACCATTCCTATTAAGGTTTTTTAAGGAGCCTGTGGAGGAATAAGTATCATGATGATTGAATAATTAAAAAGCCTCACCCAGATTCAAAAACAATCCTTTAGAGCCATCTGTGCCAAAAGCATAATCGAAAACCACATTAGTCCTTGAAAATTTGTTGAATTTTATTCGAATTCCTGCACCATAACCGGCATAAACACGGGCAAACTGGTCGTTCGTTTGTTCTGAAAAAGATTCGGTATTGGCAAAAAGCACACCTCCCAATAATCCATTCCTCAGGATACCAAAACGGTATTCACCTTCAAGATAGAGCATATTCCTCCCCCTGAAACGGGCTTCAGCAAATCCACGCCCGGTATTAGCATATGGGTCACCGCCAATATTTGGTAGTTCCAAATAAGGTGGAGTACCATCTATTGTTAACCATTCATAAGCCCAAAATGCGAGCAATTGCTTTTTATTAGCCGATAACTGAATATACTTCCTCAAATCAAGTGCCAGTGATTGCCAGTTTTGGCTGCTACCAAACTCAATCCAATTTAAGCGGTAAGTGAGATTTATAAAGCTCCCACCTTCGGGGTTAATTGAGTTTCTCCTCGTATCATACAAAAAACTCACAGTAGGTGCAGAGGCTATTGCACTACCTGGTTTTAGATTATTGGTTTGGTTATATTTTTGAAAATCAGTATTACCAGATGGGGGCATTACCTCATGTACATTCCAATAATAGTCGAAGTCATATCCAAGGCCAAAATAAATATCTGGTCTTATTACTTTGTAAATTGAATTGTATAACCGCAGGTTGGTATAATTAAGCACATATCCCTTATCTAACGAAGAATACCCTCCCAAACCATATGTGGTTAAAGGATATACCAGGAAGCGCCAATCTGTCTGGATATTATACTTATTGTTGTTTGTCCAAAAATTTCCAACCGCAGGAATCAGTAATTGTTGTTTCTGGGTATAAATAATAGTTGCTAATAGGCTACTCTGGTTTTCATTGGCTTGCTTGCTTGTATAAAATCCCCCCAGGTAGCTCAACTCAATTTCTCCACCGGTTTGTATGGCATAGCCAAGGCCGGGCAAGAGCGATGAATGCAGCTTTTGGTTGTGTGCAATGTGCACTGTATCTAATGTCCTGTCTGGAAATTTATTGAGGATGCCATTTCCCAGGTCAATGAGGTCGATAGCTCTTGAGTTATCAAAAATGGGTAACCGGCGTTGATGGTTTTTGTAATGAGACTTTTCAATTCCAGGTGTATCAATAATAGTATTCTGGGCATTTGTATCATACACAGAGCAAACAAGAAATAAAGTTGTAATCAATTTATAACCGAACATCATTTTCTCATTTAATGTGGCAGGGTCATTAGCGCATCCTTAATAATAGAATATCTTGTCCATGGAATAAAGTGATTGGCATCATCAATAGTGATTAGTTTAACTGATTTTGCATGTACCAATTCTTTTTGGGCATAAAAGGCATTTCCCGGAGGCACCATTGGGTCTTTTAAACCCTGGAGAATAATGACAGGACAGGTTAATGCATTTAAATCAGCAGGCATTGTCAATACATCTTTCTTAAATTCCCATAACTCAATATTACTAGGTCTAAATGCACCCGGTAGCAGGTATCTAAGTGGGAATGCCTTTAATATTGGCCGCCACAATTCTTTTTTCTCCTCATTAGGGTCTACACTTGCCGCTAGTAATACTGCACCTGTGATGTATTGTTTATATTCGGCAGCTAATTTCACTACCAATGGCCCACCTAAAGAATGACCAATAATATTGAAATCCTTCCCATTCTGCAATTTACCAATCAGAGGCCCAATAAGGGCTGCTTGCTTTTCCAGACTAATGGCTTCGCCATAATCACTATGACCAAAGCCTGGCCTGTCAATACTAATAAGCCTGAAATTCTGGCGGAGTTCTTTATCTTTTAGGTATTTTTTAAAGGCATCCCAGCTACCGGGGCTACCATGAATAAAAAATAAGGTAGGCTTATCCATAGCCCCGGTTGTGGCATAGTGGATAGTTCGCCCATTAATTACCGCTGATTTTAGTTCTATATCAATTGAATCTTTGGCAAATTCCTGTTTTGCCTTGCTATCACTAGTAATAAATCTAGCACAACTCTGGGCCAGGATGATCCAGAAAAGCAGTAAAAAAACTAAAGCAATACGAATCTTCTTTATGAAAAATTTCATAACGCTTTATCAATTATTCTTTTGCTTTGAAATTACCTACTAACTTTTCAGGAAGCAGGTTGAGTACCTGGTTACGAAAAACAAAAAATAAAATTGCACTGCAAACCCATGTAACTATAGCCATATAAAAAAGCTGGCCGCCGTCATCCATTACCACTATACCCAATTTGGTAAGGTGAAAGAATATAGCCCCCGATATAGTGCCCAGGGCTAAAGCTGCACCAAATGCAGTAGTACGGGGTATTAAAAGCAGAATTGCAGCAATAAGTTCTACCACACCCGAACCAATACGTCCCCATGGCTCCATACCTACTTTGGTGAAAATATATACGCTTTCTGGCAGGCCCAGGAATTTGAAACGGAGTGTTTGTAACAAAATATAGGCAGCAACCAGCCTCAATATCCATAAAAGGATGATATTCAATTTCATAAATAAACAGATTTGACACTAAAGGTAAAGGGGGCTATTTATAAAAATTGTCGCTTAGCCGACTTTAGCCTCTTTTTGTAATAATTTAATATCATGAATTGTAATGAATTTCCGGTCAAAGTGGAGAAGCCCATCTTCCTCGCATTTATTAAGCAATGTAGTTACTGTTTGGCGGGTGGTGCCTATCAGCCTGGCTATATCTTCATGCGTTAAGAAATTGGGCAACCTAGCCGAGCTTGCACTTAACTCTTTATTTGTCTTTAGTAAATTGTAGAAAAAATACAGCAATCTTGTACGCACATCCTTTTGTAATAAATTGAGCAATCTATTTTCTACATTCTTCAGCTTTTGGCCTATTTTACGTGAAAAAACTATTGCCAGATCTGGTCTTAAGTTTAATAGTTTTTCAAAATCGGTGATGGTGAAGGCACATAATATGGTTTCGCATTTATGAGCCTGTGCAAATTCGCCGTGCATATTATGGCGTTCGAGCATAAATTGACCAAAAACATCACCAGGTTGCAATATTTCCTTTACAAGCTCCTCACCATTATCATCAATATTACCAATCTTTATAAAGCCCTGTTTCAAAAAGTAGAGTTTATTAAGGTATTGAGCATCGAAATAAACATACGCATCTTTATCTGCTATAATATAATTATGCAGAATATTAAGTTGTTCAAAGTCGGCAGGATATAATTTTTCCAGAAAATCATTCCTCCGGATAATCAACATTTGTTCTTCTGCACTCATAAACTGGTAATTAGTCTATTTAAAATAGTTTTACAAATTGAGAAATGGCTAATAATAAAAATATGATCCCAAAAAGGGTATTAACCAGTTTCTGATTGCGGTACATGATAGCCGACAATTTCAGTCCGGCAAAAATAAACAATAATAAAGCTATAAATGTGCCTGTACCTGCACCTATAACAAATACACTAAAACCAAATACAGACTTAACCAACAATGAATGAGATAATGAATAAACCACCCAGCCTACCCAAAACGGGAATTGCATAGGGTTTACAGCACTCATTATTAAACCTAATACCAGGGGATTTTTATTATTATTAATGAGTTTATTGTTTTGTTGTTCTTTTTTTGCAGCCCTAAAACTGGCAATTGCCAGCACTAAAAGAAAAACCCCTGATATTATGCGAAAGAGAATCAGGCCTGTGTTGCCAATAGTAAAACTACCCAGTAATACCAGGGTTATGGCCAGGTAGGCCATCTCTACTATTACAACGCCCATAGAAAACCGAAATGCCTTGTAAGCATTTAATGCCGCTATCTGCATAGCGCTAAGGTTCAGATTGCCTAATGGGATAGACCCCATAAGGCTTATAAGAAATCCGACAACAAAACTTTGAAGGTATTGTATGGCCATAATAATTTGTCACCTAAATAATCAAGGCACAAATTACCAATTACGGCTCGTCAAAAGAGTTTGTATAGATTTAAACTCTCTGGCATCCCTAAGGCTTTGTGCCAAACTTGTGTAATTTACCCCCTTTTTGTTATTGGCCTTGCTGATAGCATAAAGCACCTTCCAATGCTTTATTATCTCCCTCCAGGCCCAAAACAGGGAATGTCCGGGGTCATAAATATGCGTAGGCTCGCTGCCACTACCGTTTAGCTCTATAATAGAAAAATCTTTCCCTTGCTCAAGTGCCTCCCAGCTTTTAAACTTTAAATCCAGCCTACCATAATAAAACTCTGGTATACTGTTACATATACGAACCAAGGATTCAGATAGATTGCCAACAGCACGAAAAGTTTCATCAGTAAATTTTGCCCCCCTGCAATGATTTCCATAAGGCACTAAAACCATCGCCTCGCCTTTGGCGAGTATGGCATCCAGCTTATTGGGGAATGTGGCTGATATTTGGTCCCATTGCAGCAGGTAGCGGTCATTATTAAGCACTAATTGGGTAAGGGTAGAAACCCCATCACCTGTAACAACCACTGGTTCCTTATTTACAATGCCTGAAATGTAGCCTTTTTCGGCATTTGGTGGCTTGCAATAAAAAACACCTACCTCGTTTTCATATGATACATATTTTTGGATCAAATAGGGAACTGGCATATTTGCAACATAATCACTAAGAGCTACTTCATTCTCAATTTTCTTAACGCCCATACCCCGCTCCCCTATATCTGGTTTGGCAATCAAAGGATACCCTATTGCCGCTTCATTCACTAATTTACATACTTCAGCTATGCTTGTACCTGGTTTAAACAATAATGTAGTGGGATAAAATTCTTTTGGCAATAAGTCATACACATCTTTCTTACTTTCCATAATGAAACCACCATTTCTTATAAGCGGATTGGCGGCTGTAAGAAAATATATGGAGCGGGCTTTGATGCTCAACCACAACCAGTAGGGGTATAGTGGAGCGTAAACAATTTTACTGTTCCAATATTCCCAATGCCTTAATTTAATAAGAAAAGGTGATCGCAATATTTGTTTCATGATTTTTGTAATAGCCCTGTTATGTACCATTCATTCACTGATATCAGTCCACCTAAGAAATCTTTATAGTGCATTATGGCCTTGTAAGGGGTAATTTCTATACCAGTAATACTTAAGGTTTGCAATTTGCCAGCCCGGTTCATTTTCAGGTTTATTTTCTCGTCTCCATCACCACCAAACTCATGAAATTGCCTTATAGATTCTGCAGTTTTGTAGTTTGTATCATGCAGCCACCGGTCGAACCATGCTTTGCGTAGTGCTACTACTTCGGCATCGTATAGGGTTACCGATGACCAGATATGTGGCACATTAACCGGCAAGGGGATAATAGACTTATCCTTACCATCCCAACGGGCATCAAATAGTTTGCCCTGCTGCCAGATTACCAGAGTAAAGGGCTCAATATTTTCAAGGTCAATATTTTCAAATGAAACTATAGGCAATTCACTGTCCAAAATCTCCAGAAAGACAAGCCCCCGGCTCATTCGGTAGGGAGGATTATGCTTATGCTTTTGGAAAGCACCATTAAGGAGCACCATAGCATTGCCATTATTGTGCATAGCTACCCAGGTTCCACCTGCCTGGCCATCTTTAGGGAATAATATTTTACCACTATTCAGTTCATAGGCTTCGGGAAGTAAGGCGGCAGCACGCAAGGTTTGTTCATCCCTGTTTGAGGTAAGTAATATTTTATTTTGTAAAGGAAGGAAGGTTACTGTGCACATTCAGCCCTATATTTAATAGTTGATGCGGCAACGCCAAAATTTTCAGATACTTTAATATCTGTCAGCTCGTTTAACCCTATCCTTATTAATGCCATATGGTGTATGGCATGCTCCAGGTTATAGGCTAGTTCCCTATAGAAATTAGTTTCAATGATAATGCGCTCACTTTGCATACCAAATGCGGCTTCAAGCACCATGTCCTTATTATGATGCACTAATTGCAGGGCTATATCATTCAATGCTTTAATTGCGGCAGTCTTATTTGTTTCTAATACAATATCACGTTTCCTTTTATCATAATTCACAGTGCCTGATTCATATCCGCTCATCAGCGCCTGGAAAAGTTCTATAGTATGTCGCATATGCTGCCCAATACTCGAATTGAGATTATGGCTGCGTTTGAAGTATTGCTCATTATCTATTTGGTACAATACATCCTGCAATTCGGTAAATACCTGCCTGATGGCATTTTGTAGGTACATGGTTATTAATTTATTGCTGTTTAGTGGTTCACTTTTTGCCAGTTTGCATCAGCTTTTGGTTTTAACTGACCTTCACTTTTATTCCACGTTTTCAAAGTATTATTGAACAGGTGATTATAAAAGAGAAATAGTTTTCCATCTATAATTTTATATGTTTCGGGGTCTACCTCTACTTTTTCACCGCTACTACCCATTGCATATGCACACCAGCCTCCATATTGGGGCTCATAATTTGTAGGAGACTGCTTAAAACTAGCCAGGTTAGCGGCATTTACAAAATGGTATACCACACCATCATACGTATAAGTATACGTAGCAGAACCCTTTTCTGGTTTGCTTTTAAAATAACTTACCGGATCATAACCCTCTATAGCTACTCCTTTTGTTAGATTGAAGTTTTTTTGCCTTAATGCAGTTTGCGCATTAGACTGGAAACAGATAAGAGTAAATAACAGTAGGCTAACAAGTTTGTTGTACATGTTCTTAAAGATTTAGGAACAAAACTCGCCAATATTTATTTTATTTTATGTCTGCTACCTGACAAATACCGATTGACTTAAAATTTTGTCCACCTGAATTAAAGGCAATCATTTGGACCTAGTATTTTAGTAGCTTGAATCACACCTTCTGCTCCTGTAGCTTAGCCTTAACCAATACACTTACCCTGTACATAAGGAATACACTTAGCATAGAAATTGCCACCATTATAAAACCCACAGTATCGTAGTGCTCCAAGGGGCTAGATTTATCTGTTTGCTTGATGATGAGGCCGGCGAAAGCAGCAGCAGCACCACCAGA
>CAIWHI010000938.1 GCA_903912435.1 uncultured Bacteroidota bacterium
AGAAAGCTAAGGCTTTTCTGTTTCAGGTGGCCTACAGGCAGAGTATAGATAACTACCGGAAAAAAGCAAAGGTTGTCTATGCAGAGGGCCCTGAAAATAGTTCTTCGCCATCTAACCCAGATCTTAAAAAGGTTTTGGAAAGGGCATTGGCAAGGCTGGACGAACAATCTCGTGCACTGGTGTTGTTGAAAGATTATGAGGGATATAGCTATGACGAAATAGCCGAAATAGCAGACCTCAGTGAGAGTCAGGTAAAGGTGTACCTGCACAGGGCCAGGAAAACGCTAAAGGAATATTTGGTAAGTGTTGAAAAAATTATATAATATGGTAACGGCAGAGAATTATGAGGAGTTTATGATATTGAGCGCCGATGGGGAACTAAGCGCTGAGGAGGAGAGGGAGCTCATGGCATTTTTGGAACTAAACCCTGCCCTGAAAGCAGAAATGGATACCTATGCTTCACTAAAACTGGTGCCTGACGAGGAACTGGTATACACTGACAAGCAAAGCCTTCTAAAACCCGAGACAAACAAACAAATATTCATTCCCCGCCTGTATAGGAGTTATGGTATAGCTGCAGGTATACTATTGCTTATAGGCACTTCATATATCATCTTTGAAAAAAGCCAAAGGAACCCAATAGAAACCAACAATGTAGCTACACTACCTGTAAAGGATACTAATCACCAAAACACTAAAATAGTTAATGCCGATTCTCAAAAATCACAACCAATAACACCTGCACCGAAACCTAATAATATACAAGTTGTTGTTAAGAGCGTGGCCCCAGCCTCTACCCATAAAAACAACCCAAAAGAACTTATTAGACCACTACATCAATCACCCGTTCATACAGTACCAACACAGGCTAATGAAAACCTGGTAGCCAGGGTGGAACAAGCAGTCCTTACGTCATTACCAATGATGGATGCCCAACAAATCGCTAGTACCCATATTTTGAAAACTGATACACTTAACTTCATAACTACCGAGAGTGAACCAATTGTAGCAACACTATCGGCAGATGAAAAAAGGAGATCGTTTATTGACAAATTACCATTGACCGAAGTAAAAAAAGAAGGCTTGGCCAAAGTGAGTGGGGCTATTGTAAACACCTACGACCAGATTCAAAGCCTGAAAAAAGAAGTTGAAAGTACCAATGTTACCCTTGCAGTAAGAAACAGAAAATTAATCATATCATTCTAAACCAATAAAACAACATATTTTATGAAACACTTAATTTGGGCTTTAGCCATCATCCTTGTTGCATCACTGAATAATAATGCCAATGCGCAGACTGACTCTACAAAAAAAACTAATAAAGGCCGTACCTCCTTTTCAATCGGTATACCAAATGGTATAGAAATTATTAAAAATGATACTAGCTCAAAAAACGTAAGGTCAATTAAGGATAAAGACGTAGAGAAAAAGAAGGAGGAAGACGATAAAAAGGTTAAGACATATATGACCATGATGGACCTGGGCCTAAATGTGCTGGATGATAAAACAAATTACCAGAGCGTGGGTGTAAAGAACTACATGCATGTACCAGCCAATCAGCAAAACGGTAGCCTGTTCAACCTGAGGCAGTGGAAGTCTATCAATGTGAATGTTTATCCGGTGATGTGTAGGTTTAGGTTGTTGAAGACAAGTGGCCAGAAAATATATTTCTCTACTGGCCTGGGTTTGCAACTCTATAATTTCAGGTACGAGCAACCAATTGATTATTCTAAGAACCACTATGTGTCACTTGATACTATCTCTATTGGTAAGAATAAACTAGGTATGGATTACCTGAACATTCCGCTGATGTTCACCTTTAAGACCAAGGTTGGTAAAAAAGATTGGCTTGTTTATGGGGCAGGACTTACTGAAGGCTACTTGATTTCGTCATGGACTAAGCAGGTATCTGGGGCCAGGGGTAAGGTAAAGGTGCATGATGGTTTTGACTTTGCAGATTTCAATACCTGCGTAACTGCCGAGATAGGCCTGGAAGACAAGTTCCGCTTTTATGCTTCTTACCAGCTTACCTCTATGTATAAAAACGACCTGGACCAACACCCCTTTAGTTTTGGGGTAAGAATAAGTGGGATATAATTTTGATTGTTATTTATGTAGTCGCCCGGCGGTTTTTTGGAAATCGCCGGGTGATTTTTTTGTTTGAATCAGCATAGCGAGGATTTTCAGGATTTGTTATTAATACAGTTAAAGCTAATTCACCTTCTCATCCACAATCTTCCCATCCTGCATCACCAGTGTGCGGTCAGTCATTTTGGCAAGGGCATCGTTGTGGGTAATCATAATAAAGGTTTGGCCAAATTTATCCCTTAGCTGCAGGAAGAGGTTGTGGAGGCTATGGGCATTGGCGGTATCAAGGTTGCCGGTGGGCTCATCGGCCATTACAAGGCTGGGCCGGGTAACCAGCGCACGGGCTATGGCCACCCTTTGCTGCTCACCACCCGATAGTTCAGAGGGTTTGTTTTCAAGGCGGCCACCCAGGCCTACCTCATTGAGCATTTCAGAGCCTAGCTGTCGGGCTTCTTTCTTGCCCATGCCTTTTATCCAAAGTGGCACACATACATTTTCTATAGCACTGAATTCGGGCAACAAATGATGAAACTGAAATACAAACCACAGATGGCTATTCCTGAACCGGGCCTGCTTTTTTGGGGGAAGTAACAAAATGTCAGTTCCGTTGATGAGTACACTGCCACTGTCGGGCTTATCTAGTCCGCCGGCTATGTGCAATAATGTGCTTTTTCCTGCCCCCGATGGCCCTGTTATGGACACAATTTCATTTTTGGCTACAGAAAGTGAAACATTATTGACCACAGTAAAAGTGGCATACTTTTTGACTAAATTATTAATTGACAGCATAATGTAATTTCAGATTTGGTACTTTTTGTGACCCCGGTTATCAGGTATCAATAGTTTTAGGGTTTATTATCTTTCGGCTTCTTATGTAAAAATGCATAAATAGCAGGAAATGAACTAAAATCTTTTGATGATGGCTAATGATAGTAAGGTATTAACTATTTTTTAACCATATTTTTATAAATTAAACCTCGAAAAACGAGATTCTTACTTATAAAAATTAAATTTTAAGTTACATTTGCGTGAAATTGAGTAAAATTTAACTTTCGATAATATGTTTTGGACACTTGAATTAGCTTCCCATCTGGAAGATGCCCCATGGCCAGCCACAAAGGACGAACTTATTGATTATGCCATTCGTTCCGGCGCCCCGCTTGAAGTAGTTGAAAACCTACAAGAGCTTGATGATGAAGGTGAAATATACGAAGGAATTGAAGACATTTGGCCCGACTACCCAACCCAGGAGGATTTCTTCTTCAATGAGGACGAGTACTAACGTAAATTAAAAAGTAAAAATTTAAAAGTCAAAAAAGTCCTTTTAAGGTATAAAGCAAAGGTTAAATCACCTTTTCTGATGTTTTGACCTTAATAGCTTTCGATTGACATTTAGGTGTTTTG
>CAIWHI010000939.1 GCA_903912435.1 uncultured Bacteroidota bacterium
CTCACCTACTGCCTTTCTACTACCCTTGTGGCCCAAACCTATGAGGAGGCTATCAAGCAAATCAAAGTAAATAATATTAAGGAGGCGCAAACACTACTTGATGATTTGCAGAAAACAGGGAAGGATATTAACCAATCTTATCTTGTTAGAGCCCTTTTGAAAGCCGACAGGCAACAATACCTGCCTGCGTTTAATGATTTCCAGCAATTTTATAAAAACCAGCCTAACCCCTACCCTTACCTGTATGCCATGCTCAATTCGGGCATTTTTAACCGCGGCGAAGCACAGGGAAATAAAGAGGTCAACAAATTCCTACAGGGCGTGATTGATGACCCTAAGGCACCTAATTGTATCAAGGCATCTGCAATAGATTTACTGGGTACAAACGAGGAGCGGAAGGGTAATTTCAAAAATGCGCGTGGAATATATGCCGGCATCCATGATGTGAAAAACTGGTCAACCCTGGGGGTATTTGAGAATTTATCGGGCAGTGGCTTTAATAAAGATTTTGGGGCGGTGGCCCATCCTGAAGCTAGTTATGCCTTTATCAATAAAAACGGCGCTGAAGTGCATTGGTTCACCATTCCAGAGGTGCGCAACGACCGCTGGTGGGATATGAATTTCAACCATTATATTGTAGATGCCGTGATTTATTGCCAAACTTTTGTAAAGAGCGAGGAGGATAAAGAGGTGCAATTGCTGGTGGGAGTATCGGGGTCTATGAAGTTTTGGGTAAATGATTTCCTGGTGGCATTAGAAAGTGAGGAAAGGAATACCGATGCTGATGTATATACCTATAAGGTGAAATTGCAAAAAGGGTATAACCGTCTGATGATACAAACAGGCAGTAGCGAACTGGAACGCAATAATTTTATGGTAAGGATGGCTGATGCAAATGGGCAACTGATTACAGATTTGAAAAGTGAAGCTACCTACCAGCCTTATACCAAAGCTACACCTTATGAAGTTGTGCAGGTACCTCTTTTTGCTGAGCAGTATTTTGAAGCCATGGTAGCCAAAGACCCTGATAACCTGATAAACCAATTGATATTGTTGCAAGTTTACAACCACAATGAGAAAAAATATGCTGCCCACAAAACCGTGGCTAAGTTGAAACAATTGGCCCCCCACTGCACCCTAATTTCAGAGAAAGTTATTGAAACTGCCACTATTGATGATAATGTAATAGATGCCACACGTGAGCGGGAAAATATCAAGACCAATGACCCGGAAAGCCTGTTGGGACTCACCCTAAGATTTGGTGATGCCTATAGTAAGGAAAACTGGGAGGAAGCAGTGACCCTGCTGAACAGGCATATGGAACTGTATGGTAAAACAGCAGCAACAATGGCCGAACTGATAGCCATCTACAACAAGCAAAAGGATATGGTGAAACTACAAGCCGCACAAATTGAGGCTATTACTCTGTTCCCAAATAATAGCCGCATAGTGCAGTTTCAGTATTTCCTTTCATTGTCACAAAGCAAGGATGTAAATAAGGCCAACAAAATACTGGACAATTACCTGGAGACCAATTATGACGAGGACATAATGGATATGATTATTGAATATGACCTAAAAACGGGTAAGAAAAAAGATGCCATAGCCATGTATGAGCAGCAAGTGGCCAATAAACCTTTTGAGGTGGGTAAATATGCCAAAATAGCTATACTCTATTATGAAATGCATGATTATGACAATGCCCTGGAGTGGATAAACAAGTTGATGAAGCTATGCCCATATATCGGTAAGTTCTATTATTCGGCAGGGCTGGTATATAATGCCAAGGGAGAAAAGGACAAGGCCATTGAGCAATTGCGGAAATGCATCATCTATTCACCCACCAACTATGATGCCCGTGAAAAGCTGAGAACCCTTGATGGCAAGAAAAAGCTGCATGACTATTTCCAGCAAAACGATGCTATGAAGATTTATAAGGAGGCACAGGCTAATCCGGCTTATGCCAAGGAAGAGGCAGTAGTACTTATAAATGATGAGCGGCAAATTGTATATCCCGAGCATGGTGCAGGTGAGGAGCAGGTGGAAATGCTGGTTTACATTAATTCGCAAAGTGCCATTCAGCGGTATAAGGAATATTATATCCAGCACAATAGCTATTCGCAAAAGCTGGTAATTGATAAGGCCGAACTATTGAAAAAAGATGGGTCAAAAGTACCTGCCGAGCGCAATAAGGGCTATATAGTATTCAGCACCCTAGCCATAGGCGATGCTGTGCACCTGTATTATAAGCTAGAATCGAGCTATGAGGGCAAACTATCGGAGCATTTCTGGAATGATATGTATTTCAATAGCACCTACCCCACCCATATATCGCGCTACAGCCTTATAGTGCCTGCCAATAAGCACTTTGACCAAAAGCTGACCAACCCTGCCATAAAAATGCAGGTGACCGATATAGACGATTATAAACTCTATACCTGGGAGGAAAATGACCTGCCCAAGGTAGCTACCGAGCCACTGATGAATTATGATGTTTTCGACCGCATATCGGTATCCTCTATACCCGACTGGAACTATGTAGCCAACTGGTATAGCGATGTAAGCAATATAAAAACCCAGGCTGACTTTGATGTAAAGGAAAAGGTGAAAGAACTAATGGCGGGCAATGAGCGCAAACCCGATATTGATAAAGCTAAGCTTATCTACAATTACATTGAGAACAACTATAACTACAGCAATGTATCGTTTCTGCATAGTGCGTTTACCCCGCAGCGGGCATCACGCACTATGAGTACTAAACTGGGCGATTGCAAAGATTTATCTACTCTGTTTGTATCCATGTGCAGGGAGGCCGGGCTTGATGCCAATCTGGTATTGGTGCGCACCAATGGCTCGGGTAATGAAGTCCTGGCACTGCCTTCTATATCATTCAACCATTGCATAGCCCAAGTGCATACAGGTGGTAAAAACTATCTGGTAGAACTAACCAACAACCACCTGTCATTTGCCACTATGGGTAGCTCTCTACTCAATGCCCCCGGCCTACTAATACCAAAGGATGGCATACACACCAGCAATGCCGCACTAATAAAGCTAAATACCCCTGATAAACCTGCAAATGTGAGTGTAAGGTTTTCGCAAATGAATCTGACAGATGATAATGCCGTTATTCATAGGGTGGTGAATAAGATAGGTGCAGAGTCGGCCAACTTCAGGTATTATCTAAAGGATATGGATGAGGAAGAACGTTTGAAAAAACTCACCGAAACCATAAGTGAAGAGTTTGGCAAAAACATCAAAATAGAAAACCTAAAAATTGAACACCTCAACGAGCTTGGCGATACTATTACCCTGATTTATGATGTGAAAGTAAATAGTTTCACCAGTACCATTGCCGGCATGAAGGTATTCAGGATACCCTGGACGGATGCCCACCAAAATGAGCAAGTTTTCGCATTGGAATCAAGGAAATACCCCCTTAATTTTTCACCCTTTTCCAGCACACCTGCTTATACTGAAACCATCAGTTTCACC
>CAIWHI010000940.1 GCA_903912435.1 uncultured Bacteroidota bacterium
AAGCACCCTGTTTTGCAATGGGTTAAAGACCATGATGTACATGCTTTTTACACACATGAAATAAAATATAGGGAGTATTTTTCCTACCCACCATTTACCCGACTCATAAAAATAAGTTTTAAACACCAGGACGAAATGAAGGCCATGACTTGTGCGGGCCTAATGGCGGAGGCATTGCGCACTGTAACTGGTATTGCTGTCCAGGGCCCAGCTCCTGCATTGGTGCAGCGTATCCGTAATCAATACATCCAGGAAATATGGGTGAAATGTCCCCGTGATAATAAAATCCTGGACACGGTAAAGGCCTTTATGAAAGACCAGAAAGGTATCATTAATAGTAAGCGTGGCAATAGTAATGTAGTGATCCAGTTTGATGTGGACCCTTTTTAGATGCTTGTTTGCAAAATTGAGTATCCAAAATCTTTTGTCAAATAAAAAATAATGCCCGGACAGTTGTCCGGGCATTGCTATAAAATTCAATTCCTAATATTCCTACCCCTTAGGGTCTAGTGCTTTTTTTATTCTAAATGAAACGTCCTGTAGGTGGTACTTGCTCATCTTATCACTAGTGCCAGCTATTGCTGCATCCACTTGTGTTTTTAAAGCATTGAGTTGGGCCCTTGCTTCAGATACTACATCGGTATTTTTAGTGCTTGGGCCAAATGGCGATGCAACTGGATTGATTAGATTAATCAAGGCTTCCACATATGCCTTTTGCAGGTTACGCCTGTTGCCATCTATTGCTTTTTTGCTACTTAGTTCGCTCCAGATACCTTTTTTTACATCCTCCATCATATTATCAAGAGGATATACATTCCTATCACCATAGCGCACTGCACCAAGTGCCAACCTGTTCAGGCGTTGAGCCGATAATAAGTTATTCAAAACACTTACCTGCATATTGCTCACCATTTCACTGCTCACAGGATTGTTTATTTTGTTCAGGATATTGTTATCCTGCAACCATGTTGGTGTTTCAAACAATTGCTTGTGCAGGAAGGCAATAGCTTCTTCCTGTATAGCACGTGGGGTTGGGGCATAAACATCTTCACCAGTTTGCTCTATGCTCTTAGGTGTTTCATATACACCACCTACGTTCCGGGTTACATGGTTCATATACCTGTTGAACTGGATAATCAGCTGGGTATACATATCCCTAAGATTATCGTATTTATCAGCTTCTTCCTTGGTCCACTCTGGCAGGCCTGCTATGATGCGTTTCAGGTTTTTGATACCATATTCACTGGCCTTCATTGAATTATCACCCAGGTCTTCGGTCTGTGAGCGTGGGTCGTTAGGATTTGACTCAGTACCAAACCAAAGGCGTGGATTGGCCTTCAGGCTATCAATAATCCACTTGTTTACTATTTTCTTATCTTCTTCCTCGTTTTTAGCAAAAGATGCCTTGTAACCCCACTGGATAGCCCATTTGTCATAATCACCTATCCTTGGGAACATACCTGCATCACTTATTTTATCTTCGGGTTGAGCTACATAGTTGAAACGTGCATAGTCCATTATAGATGCTGTATGGCCATTGGCTTCTACCCATGCTTTATTACGGAGGTTTTCTACTGGTGTGCGGCTACTGCTGCCCATATTGTGGCGCAGGCCAAGGGTATGGCCCACCTCATGAGATGATACAAAACGAATTAACTGCCCCATCAATTCTGGGTCAAATTCCATTTTCCTGGCCCTTGGGTCGGTTGCAGCGGCCTGAATCATATACCAATCGTGCAATAATTTCATTACATTATGAAACCAACCTATATGGCTTTCCAGTATTTCACCACTACGAGGGTCATGTACATTTGGCCCGTATGCATTCTCAATGTCTGATGGCAAATACCTAAGCACAGAGAAACGCGCATCCTCCAGGTGCATAGTAGAATCATTTTCTGGCCACTCCTTGCCCATTATA
>CAIWHI010000941.1 GCA_903912435.1 uncultured Bacteroidota bacterium
GATTACAAAGGTTTCTATCACAATCTGAACATTGTGGGGTTGGACAGCCACTATTTTGCACATCTAGCCCAACAACATGTATTAGAAAATCTGCTCCACTATTTTTATAATTGTTGCAAGTACTGCTGGCCCATGGCGGTGGTATGATACCTGCATGATCCATCATAAGTGCTAACATTGTGCCTGAAAAAGACTTTTCATTATAACCATCATTACAGTTAGTCGCAAATAATGGATTGAAATCACGGTCAATACCATTACTAGTACGGTAGGTCGGTATCATTAATAAGGATGTTTTATAGGTAAAATCTTTATTTCCTGGATTAAAGGCCGGATATTGGTTTTTAAACGAGGCTATAAGTCCGGGGTCATATTCACCAAAATAAATCCTTATACCTAAGGTATCGCAGCAAGGATCCTTTAAGTTAATACATGACTGCGATTCAATTTCTTTGATAAACCCTTTCAAACGACTTATACTAAACCAGGCACACCTTGAATCCTGAAAACAAGCACTGCTATTAACGTCATTTGCATTAATAACATTCCATCGATCATTATAATTTGTTACCATTTTTTTGGCTTCATCTGCTCTAATATTGTAGCCATTTTTGTCTAAATCAGGTTTCTGGATACAACTACAAGGGTCGGTAACAACAATTGATCCTCTCAAAGACCAATATGAGGTAGCAACCCAAATTAATAATGCCAGTGTAAGGAGGTTGGTAACAGCGAGCCATTTTTGCATAAAATTTTTTCTTTTAGGTCAGTAAATAAATATATCACTCCAAAGCTATATTGAATAACCTGCATTTTATAACGAAAACATAAACAAATGACTAATTTATAATAAAAGCCTTGCCAGTAAAGCATTTCAAGCAATTGGTGATTTGCTAAAACACCTGAACAACTAAAATTAGCAATATAAAAAGGGGGGTATTTTACCGTTATTCAACGGTTGTTTTTACAGTTAAATAACTCTTTTATGCCAATTAAATGTTGTGGAATTTTGTACCAGCATTTCGAATGTCTGTAAATCTAATCGCAAATACTATCCGGATAAAGTATTCAGGAGTATGCAGAAAATCCGTAAAAGAGTAGGCACCCACTAGCCGAAAAGGGTATAGAGTAGGCATTTTATCAACAATTTTTATGCTACAACGTATCGCATTGCAGCTTTATCTGGCTGCTAAATTTAATCCGTCTATGTATGATGCAATTTTCCCTATGAGCCCCAAATATTCTGTGGGAACCAGAAAGGTGATTGCAGCCCAATTAATGAAGTCGTTATCGGCTTACATTAAAAATGCTTCTTTACAAAAAGACATTCTTGCAAAAGCCAAAACTCTGTATGAATCATCTACTAGAGAAATGAGGTTTGACATTGACGATATCTGCCCAAGGCCAAAACATATTCCAATTCACTTCCCTATCCCATGGCCTGATCCAAACCCATGGGATGGCAGAAGCTTTGTTGAATTGAATCCACAGCCCCAACCGCCTGAGTATTATAAGGCTGTGTTGAATTTGATAGCCGAATCAATAGATGATTCCGAATTTGGTGCATCACTCCAAAAGCTATCAGATAAAATAGAGTAATTATTTCGCAAAGAATATAGGACCATTTCAGAAATATAGTTCTGAAATGGTCCTGTCGCGTTTTTATAGCATGAAATTAAAAATCCCTATTCCCACCACCCCGAATTATGCATACCTACCACCTCCGTAGCTGTACCAGGCCGGGGCATAAAAAGTGTAATATTTTTTTGGGCTGCTACGGCTTGCAAAGTTTGAATTGGTTCCCGCCAGGCATGGAATGCAAGATTAAAAGTACCCCAATGGATGGGCATCATTATTTTGCCGCCCAGGTCCAGGTGGGCCTGTGCTGCATTTGTGGGTCCCATATGTATATCAGGCCATCCCGTACCAGATGCCCCAATCTCCAGCATAGTAAGGTCGAATGGGCCAAACTCATCACCAATATCTTTAAAACCAGGGAAATAACCCGAATCTGCACCAAAAAACACTTTGTGCTGTGGCCCTTTTATCACAAATGAAGACCATAAGGTAGTATGCCTGTTGAGTAAGCCCCTGCCCGAAAAATGTCGTGCAGGGGTGGCTGTAACAGTAAATCCAACCCCAAAAGGCAGACATGTAGTCCAGTCCATTTCACTGATTCGGCTTTTCTGTATGCCCCATTTTTCAATAATACCACCCACGCCTATAGAGCAAAAAATAGGTGTTTTCAGTTTGGTAAATTGCTTTATGGTAGGATAATCCAAATGGTCATAATGGTCATGTGATAAAATGATTAGGTCAATAGGTGGCAAATCCTTTAATGGAAGGGGTGCAGGGAAAAACCTTTTCGGCCCCACATATTTAGAAAATGAAGCCCTTGGTCCCCAAACAGGGTCGGTAAGTATGCGCTTCCCATCTATTTCTATAATAAGGGATGAATGTCCTATCCAGGTAATACGTAAACCACTTTTGGAAGGTGTATTATATATACTGGTATCATAACTAAACGGCCCGGGTGCCACCTTGGGCACCCTTTCTTCCTTCGAAAACAGGCTTTTCATCAACAGGCTGCCTACGCTTTCGGTCATTTGCCTGGTAGGAATAGGGTTATTATATATTTTACCCGTTTTGGTAGCTGGTTTTACTAAAGACATCCTTATCTGATTATTATACAAAGGAAGGTAATCGTTTGTGAAGGATATTAAAAAATATTAAGAATGCATCATACCCCCACCGTGTTCGGCGTAAGTATTCAGACTACGTTTTTTCTTTACTTGTTCGGCGCTAGTCTTCAGACTAGGTTGCGGAGGAAGTAAATCCCCTGATTTGCGAAACAACAAATTGATCATA
>CAIWHI010000942.1 GCA_903912435.1 uncultured Bacteroidota bacterium
GTTTCCTCACCACATATATAGGCACCCTGTGCTTTGATGATTTTGAAATCGTAATTAAAGCCTGAGCCTAAAATATTATCGCCAATAAAACCTTTAGCCCTGATATCATCAATGGCTTTCTGGGTAATCTCAATAGCCTCGGGATATTCGCCCCTTATGTATACCACGCCTGTATTGGCACCGGCTACATATCCGGCTATAATCATACCTAGTAGCACAGCATGTGGCCTTTGTTCCAGGAGGTACCTGTCGCTATATGCACCAGGGTCGCCTTCATCGGCATTGCATACTATGAACTTAATATCACCTGGGGTATTCTTACACGATTCCAGCTTGAAACCAATAGGGAAGCCTGCACCACCTCGGCCCCTGAGTCCCGATGTTTTCAACTCGGCCAAAATCTGGTCGGGAGTCATTTTTAGGGCAGTACCCAGTGTTTCGTAAAAAGTATCTATACCAGGAAAGGTTTCGGTAAGTACGGGTGTGCCATGGCAGGCTACGTTATACTTGTCCATCACCTGTGGGGCACCCAGTTTTATTTCGTAAATTTTGTTGATGTCATTCCCAGAGTAGTTTTTGCCTTCAAAATTGAATGCACTGTTCTCGTGGCAGCGGCCCAGGCAGCACATTTCTCCTATTTCTTCTTCTTCGAAAGATGCCTTGAGTTTATCTCTAAGTTTGTCCTGGGTGCCGGAGGTGAGGCAGGCACTACCATTGCACACATACACCTTTTTGCCCTGATTCTCAGGCCTTAAAAAGTCGTAAAAGGTAACAGTGCCATATACATTTGCCTTGCCAAATAGAAATTCATTAGCCAGGTCTTCGGTTTTATCTTTTGATACAGTTCCGGTAGCAGTAGCTGCAATGCCCAGTTCTTCAAACAGATTTTCCCTTAGCCCCTTCCTGCCCGATAATTCACTCAGATTTTTAGACATACCTATAGTTTTGTTACCACCCCCTTGCCCAATTAAGCCTATTAAGTATTGAGGGTATTAAAGTTCAAATATAGAAAATGTTTTGCGAAATGTAGAATGGTGATTGGTGAGATGGGAATAGGCGGGGGGGGTGAAGCGTGGTTACTAAATGTGATTGTTGTTGATATGAATTTCATTAAGATATTAGAAGATGAATTATAAAAGTTCACCAATGAAATCTTCTTCGTTTCTAGCTGTTTTCTTCCCAGCTTTAATTTCCTTTAATTCCTCTACTGCTTCATTTATTTCCTCAATCAATTGGGCTTTTTAATTGCCAATTCTTGTAGTTTTGACAAATGAGAAGCTTTCCAATAATTCCATTACATAGGCTGCTTTATTATCTTTTATGTCAAGTAGCACTCTCATAATTCAAATAATGTTTAATGTTAATGCAAAGGTATGATTTATTAGCAAATAAAAGCAAAGGGGCCGGGGATTTACAATAAAATCATTTACAAATCAATGACCTCATCAATAAAAAAAATATCTTAGTCGATAACACATCCACCACAAATGAAATTCAGAGGGGCAATTACCAAAGAGGAATATATAAGGCTGGAAATGGGTTTTTATTATAGCAAGCCCGGGTCTATTATTACTCCTTTAGTCATCTTTACCTGTTTTTCGGTTGCTCTTTACTATTTTAGAAATGATGCAATATTTAATCAGATATTGCTATTGATGGTTATGAGTGGGTTTATGAGTTTCTTATTTATTCCGGCTACAGTTTATGCTAAGGCAAATCGGGTATGGAAGAATAATAGGATGTTTCATGAAACATTGGATTATGAAGTTGGCCCTGAAGGTTTCTATGTAGAAGGGCTTTCTTTTTCATCCACTTTTACCTTCGATAAATTCCTGCGACTTGTAGAGTCGAAACATTTTTTCCTCTTTTATTCTGATAAATTTAGGGTTATTCTCCTTCCCAAAGGAGGATTGGGTGCAGATGAGCTAACCCAGCTCAGGGATATATTCAGGAAGGTAAGTGTGATTAAGACTAAGAAATTATTTCAATAATTCATTCCAAGCCAACCCAAAAAGAAAATACCCTGTAAAACAAGACCAAAGTCAATTTTACAGGGTAATAAATATAATGGTAATTGATTATTTTTCTTTAAGATAAAGTTTGCTTTTTATCAGACCCATTTTGTGGAAGCGGTGGGCAAATGATACTCTTAATACTCCACGGCCATACTTCATACTACGTGTGAAGTTGATACTTGATGCCTCTTCGAAATACTTGGTAGGGCAGGTAACTTCGGCAATTTCAAATCCGTTCATGAATATTTGGGAAATCATCTCATTATCGAAAACGAAGTCATCACTATTATGGGTGAAATTGATAGACCTGATTACATCGGCACTGAATGCCCTGTATCCTGTATGGTATTCGCTCAGCTTCTGCGATAGCATAATGTTTTCGAACAAGGTGAGGCAGCGGTTGAAGATATACTTATACATTGGCATACCGCCCCTTAGGGCACCCTTGCCTAATATACGGGAAGCCAATACTACAGGATAAACGTCGAATGCGATGATAGATGATATGGCATGGAGCAACTTAGGGGTATACTGGTAGTCGGGGTGCAGCATGATAACAATATCAGCACCTAGTTCCAGTGCTTTTTTGTAACAGCTTTTCTGGTTGCCACCATAGCCCTTATTCACTTCGTGCTTTACAATGTGCTTAATACCCAGGCGTTTTCCCTCGCCCACGGTATCATCGCGGCTGTTATCATCCACCAGCACCACATCATCAACAATGTCAAAAGGAATTTCCTTATAAGTGCGTTCCAGTGTCAGCGCCGCATTATAATCGGGCAATACAACAACTATTTATATACCGTTGAGCATAAATATACGGCAAATGTA
>CAIWHI010000943.1 GCA_903912435.1 uncultured Bacteroidota bacterium
CTTCGAAAGCAGTAAAATACATCCTGCAAAAATTAGGTATCAACTATAAGAGTGTTTCTCGTAAGGAAGGAAAAGGTTTTATTGCTTATCACCAGATTGATGAGGTGCTAATGGCCACCCACAAGCTAATTATCAATACTACCCCTTTGGGCATGTACCCCAAAGCTGATGAATGCCCGCCTATACCGTATCAATTAATAGGTCGCCAACACCTGCTCTATGACCTTATATACAACCCCGAGGTGACCCAATTTCTAAAGCTGGGAGCAGAAAATGGGGCCGCCATAAAAAACGGTTTCGAAATGCTACAAATACAAGCAGAGGCTAGCTGGGATATCTGGCAAAGCCAAAAGGATTTGTAGATTACCTATATGGTGTAAGCAGGGAATAAATAGCCGAATCGAGAAATTGACCTTCAAAATAAAAATTCTCTTTGAAATGAGCCTCCTTTACAAAGCCACAACGTTCCACCAGTTTTATTGAAGCCTCATTATCCTTATCAATATTGGCTTCTATGCTATGCAATTTCAGTATGGTAAAACCAAATTCAAGCACCGCTTGCATTGTTTCGTACATGATTCCTTTACCTTGAAAGGCAGGGTCTAATAAATAGCCAATTTCGGCACGGTGGTTTTCTTTTTCTATTCTCCAAAAACCAATGGTGCCTATCAATGTTGGATTATCAACCCTCGTTATTGCCCAGGTAATACCTTCGTTATTATTGTAGCCTTGATTGATGATATCAATTAGTTTATGCACCTCTTCTATTTCCTTAGATAGTGGGCGAGCTATATACTTCATTACAGCGGGGTCCTTACGCAGTGGGAACAATGCTTCAGCATCCTCACATATTAATTTCCTTAGTAGGAGTCGCTCAGTATGTATAATGGGGAATTCCCCGAAATTTATGTCTAACATTTTTTCTAAGTTAAAAGTTAAAAGTTAAAACAGTTTTCTAGGGTAAAAGTTAAAACAATATTTAATGTAAAAGTAAGAAGTTAAAACGTTTTTCTAAGTCAACAGTTAAAGGTAAAAAGTTAAAACATTTTTATAAGTCAAAAGTTAAACCATTTTTACCAGAATAGGTAATATGAGGTGATTAAAAATATAGAGGTGAGTTTTACATCTTTATAATATTGAAGTCTATAAATTACTACCAGGATAACCTAAGAGAGCTAAACTAAGGAACGGCCTTTTAATCTGATTACTACTAACAAAACTAACACTTTTGGAAATACAAGAATCACATTTTATTGAGCTTATTTAGGGCACATTTATTACTTTACATTCATTTCAATAAGGTTTATGTCTATCAAAAGTCACCACATTATCGTATTTGCGTTGTATTATCTACTATTATCTTTTGGGTGTAAAAGCGGTGGACATGAAAAACCCCAATTACCCAAAGAACTGCAAACCGATTGGTATAAACGATATAGCGGCACTATAGATGGTAATAAAGTGGTAGTGAACCTACACCACTATGATGGAAAAACATTTGGTTTTTGCTATTACCCCGACGCTGATGCTTTTACCGATCTGATAGAAACTGAAGGAATAGACGACACCTTCAATCTCTACATGGGTGAGTGGGAAAGGGCTTTCCATACCGATAGACTTGATGATAGCTGGGCATTAACATTAAAGGGCAATATTGCATTAGGTAAACTATTTGCTGGCAAAGATAAATGGGCTACAACCGGGGATAGAAAACCTTCCACAA
>CAIWHI010000944.1 GCA_903912435.1 uncultured Bacteroidota bacterium
AGTTTTCATACTTCGTCCGGGAGGGGGTGAATCTCCTGATTACGAAAATATGTTTCGCAATTCGGGAGAATTGCTGCCACTACGACGAAGACAGAGTCTTCGCCGAGCATCTATTGTGGGGGCCAAGACAGGGGCTTTGCCGAACTAAACAAGGGTGATAAATTATCCTCTTATCTCCTCCCTTCTCATCATGTATTTCCCCAAAACATCAAATTCCAGGTTTATGATGGTGCCAACTTCAATATGTTGGAAGTTGGTATGGGTGTAGGTATAGGGAATGATGGTAACGGTAAATTCGTCCCTACCTATATTGAATAGGGTGAGGCTAACACCATTTACACATATAGAGCCTTTTTCGATAATTAGTGCTGCAAATTTTGATGGGAATTGGAATCTAAACAACCAGCTACCTTCCAGGGTTTGCTTTTCTATGCAAGTGCCTGTGGTGTCCACATGCCCCTGAACGAAATGCCCATCAAGACGGTCGCCCACTTTTAAAGATCGTTCCAGATTTATGGTATCACCAATCTTTAGGGTACCCAGGTTTGTTTTTGCAAGGGTTTCGGCTACGGCGGTTACTTTATAAGTATTGCCATCAATATTGACTACTGTAAGGCAAACCCCATTATGAGCCACACTCTGGTCAATCTTCAATTGAGGGGTAATAGTACTTTCAACATAAAAATGGATATTAGTTCCTTCATTTTCCAGGCTTTTTAAGGTGCCTAGTGTTTCTATTATTCCTGTAAACATTATTGATTAGAGATTTTGTTTTTTTTTTTGCCTGATATGGTCAAGCCTATTAATTTAAAAATAGGGACATCCTCCTGTCCCACTTCGCTTATGTGCATAGCGCCTAGAGGGGAAATTGCCGCTTCAAAATTATTTGGCAGTATTATACTTATTTAGTTTTTATGCTATGCATCTTTGATGACGTAATTATTTATTTCTTCGGGCTGAGCCCAGGTGAATGGTTATTCCGGTATCGCTGGCAATTTGCAGGTTCAAACGGAAAAGGTTGCTATCAATAAGGTCGCGCGTAATGGTGCCGCTTAGCGTATCTACTGGCCGGCAAAGCTTCTGGCCCAGATGCAATACAGTACTATCGCCCACTAAAGTATCTACTGTAGCAGTGTAAGTAGGGCTGGCAGTGGCAGTGAACCTATTGCCATTATTGCAAAACCCCAGAACAGAGATTTTTGTGTGCGACAGGGTATCAATTGTCATTGTGAAACTATCGGCATATAGGAAAAGGGTATCTCTATAAACAGAATCATGGTAAGTATAGGTGCCCCTGAAAAAGTCGCAAGGATACAGGCAAACCGTATTATCTGGTTTACCAGGGAAATTCCAGTTATAATTCACTGCAGCGGGGTCGTTACAATAGGGATTGGTAAGTCCCAGGTTTCGAGGTGCAGGGTCTTTATATTTGGCACACGAAAACACCAGTACGGATACAGTACTCAAAAGGAACAATAAGAATAGTAGGTGCCGTTTCAAAGTTAAAAGTTAAAAATCAAAAGTTAAAACATGCAATTATTTCACAATGCAAAATAGTCTCATTTCACTTTGCCCTGAATAAAC
>CAIWHI010000945.1 GCA_903912435.1 uncultured Bacteroidota bacterium
GAATGTTAAGGGCAGGCATGAGTTGCAACGTAAGGGTTCGGAATACAGATACTACTAACCAACTAATGATTCCCGGCAGGGCCATAGTGGAGCAAATGGGCGAATACTTTGTGTATGTGGCCAAGGATACCCTTATCCCCTCCCCCGATACTACTATAAAGGTGACCCATTCAGCACTCCATTCGCTACAAAAGAAGGTTATGCTTGGTCAAACAATTAATGATAAGGTAATTGTAAAATCGGGCTTGCAAGCTGGTGACAGTATAGTGGTGGAAGGCGTGCAAAAAATTCGTGATGGATCGTTGATAAAGACGGGAAAATAAGGTAAAAGTTAAAGGTTAAATGTTAAAACGTACTAATTGTAAAAGGCTAAAGTTAAAAGTTAAAACACTTTTAGGTTAAAAGTTTAAGGTTAAAAGTTAAAACACTGTTGCCTGATAATTCGAAGTTCTAAAACAATAGTTCTTACTCTTAACAAACGATTTTTTGATTTGTATAAAAATGGATTAACTTATATTTTACCATTAATGCGTTTGCGTTTTTTTTCCTTTATGACTTTTTCCCTTATTACGTTTTAACTTTTGACTTTTACCATAAACTCGTTTTAACTTTTAGCCTTTAACTTTTACCTTATACCGTTTTCTCTTTTACCTTTTGACTTTTGACTTAAAAAAATGATAGCAAATACATTCATAAGACGGCCGGTAACTGCCATAGTAATATCAATAGTACTGGTGTTGGTGGGTACTATTTGTATTATGAACCTGTCGGTAGGCCAATACCCCGAGATTACCCCGCCAATAGTGCAGGTTACCGGGCAGTATAGCGGGGCTGATGCACTTACAGTGGAACAAACCATGGCCACACCTGTGGAGGCCCAGATAAATGGGTCGCCGGGTATGCGCTACCTGCAAAGTAATAGTACCAGCAATGGGGCAATGACCATTAATGCCACATTCGACATTGGTACCAATATTGACATAGCCACGCTGGATGTACAAAACAGGGTAAGTATTGCCACTCCGCAATTGCCCGATGTGGTGAAAAGATTGGGATTAACAGTTAGAAAGCGTAACCCCACCATATTGATGCTGGCAGCCCTGTACTCACCTAATGGCACCCATAACGTAACATTTGTAGATAATTACACCAATATATTCATTAGGGATGCCCTTTTACGTGTAAAGGGAGTTGGGGATATTGTAACAAGAACCGATGATTTCAGTATGCGTGTATGGCTGAAACCCGACAAACTTGCTGAATATGGATTGACAACCGGAGATATTAACAGTGCCCTGCAAGAACAAAATGTGCAAGTAGCAGCAGGCTCAGTAGGTGTGCCACCCCAAACTAAAGACCAGGCATTTGAGTATAGCCTGGTAGTAAATGGGAGACTGTCAACGGCAGCTGAATTTGAAAATATTATTGTGAAAAGCGACCCTGCCAAGGGTGCCCTTGTCTACCTAAAAGACGTTGCAAGGTTGGAATTGGGTAAGTTTTCCTATGCAAGCAATTCGTTTGTAGATGGCAAGAGGGCTTCTTACCTGCTGGTTTACCAGGCACCGGGTAGCAATGCCTTATCAACCGCCGAGGGTATCTATGCCAAACTGGAAGAATTGAAAAAAACCTTCCCTAAAGATATTGACTACTATGTGCCATTTGAGAATGTAACAGTGGTTAAGGTATCTATGGAGGAGGTAATTATCACTCTTTTGGAAGCATTGGGACTGGTAGCTATAGTGGTGTTCCTGTTCCTCCAAAACTGGCGTGCCACACTTATTCCCATCCTGGCAATACCGGTTTCCATTGTTGGTACATTTATTTTCTTCATTCCATTGGGCTTTACTGTCAATACCCTCACCATGTTTGGTTTCGTATTGGCAATTGGTATTGTGGTAGATGATGCGATAATAGTGGTGGAGGCCACCCAGCACTATATGGACCATATGAAAATGAGTGCCAGGGAGGCCGCCTATAAGGCTATGCAGGACATTTCAGGCCCTGTGGTGGCTATTGCATTGATATTGGCAGCGGTATTTGTTCCGGTAGGGTTTATTCCGGGCATTGTGGGTAGGCTTTATCAGCAATTTGCAATTACCATAGCCATATCGGTGGTATTATCAGCATTTATTGCTTTGAGTTTAACACCTGCGCTATGTACCCTACTTTTAAAACCCAGCGAAATCAATAAGGATGCTAAGGGCCTGAATAAATGGTTTTACAATTTCAATGCGTGGTTCGAAAGGCTAACCGGTAGTTATGGTAATGCAGTGCATAAATGGATAAAGGCTTCGAAACTGGTGGTTATTCTCCTTATATGTATAGGTGTGGCTACTGTGATGCTATTCAAAAGTAAACCAACAGGTTTTATACCACTGGAAGATGAGGGTAAGATGTATATTACTTTTGAACTACCCGAGGCGGCATCAACTACCCGCTCAATGGAGGTGCTGAATAAGCTAATGCAGGTAGTGCAGGAAACACCAGGAGTAGGGCATTTTGCTGCCTTGGGCGGGCTGAATGTAGTGAACTTCTCTACAAAATCGAATAGTGGCACCATATTCTGCTCACTAAAACCATGGGATGAGCGCAAAAATCCAGCCGAACAAGTGCCGGGTATAATTGATGTGCTAAAGAAACGGATTGCAGATGCAGGCCTCAATCAGGCCAATGTAAAAGTGATACCTCCACCACCCATACCCGGTGTGGGCCAAACTGCAGGATTCAGTGTGCAGATAGAGCAAAGGCAGACTACGGATAATGTATTGGCGTTTGAAAAGGTGGTCAATAAATTTGTGGCCGAAGCCAATAAGCACCCTGCAATAGGTAGTGCATTTAGTTTCTATAGCGCCCATACCCCGTCCTACAGTGTTACTGTGGATAGGGAGAAATGCAAAAAACTAGGGGTATCTATTGCTGATGTGTTTAATGCCATACAGACCTATATGGGTAGCTTTTATGTAAATGATATCTCCATCTACAACCGTAACTTTAAGGTAATGGTGCAGGCTGATACCAGCTACCGAACCATGATATCTGATATGGACAAGTATTATGTGCGCAACCAGAGTGGGCAAATGCTGCCATTAGGTACATTGATTAACTACAAACCGGTAGAAACAGCACCCCTTATCTCCCACTTTAATATCTTCAGGTCGGCAGAGGTGAATGGTAGTCCTAAACCAGGCTTTAGTTCGGGCCAGGCATTAGATGCATTGAGGGAAGTGGCGGCCAAAACCCTGCCCGAAGGTTATGGATATGAGTTTTCAGGGCTTAGCTATGAGGAAGTGCAAGCCGGGTCCAAGACTATTTATATATTCATGTTGTCGATAGTCTTTGTATTCCTATTCCTGGCGGCACTTTATGAATCGTGGTCAGTACCCTTCTCGGTATTACTGGCAGTGCCTGTGGGTGCGTTTGGAGCAATTCTTACCCTCACATTGATACCGTCACTTACCGATAACGTGTATGCACAGATAGGATTAATCACCCTAATAGGTCTGGCAGCAAAAAATGCTATCCTCATAGTGGAGTTCGCAAAAGAACGTGTGGATCAAGGCGAAGAACTGATACAGGCAACCCTTGATGCAGTAAGACTACGTCTGCGCCCTATATTGATGACCTCTCTGGCATTTATATTCGGAGTGCTACCGCTATTATTGGCTACGGGTGCAGGTGCCGTAGCAAGGCGCACCATTGGGTTCACCGTGTTTGGTGGTATGCTGGCAGCTACTTCATTGGCAATATTTATAGTACCGGTGCTGTTTGTGCTGATATCAAAGCTATCCTACGGTAAGAAACGCCTAGAATACTTGAGGGAGCACCGAGCAGAACTGCATGAAAGGCAAATGAAAATAAACAGCAATAAATCAGACCCGGGATTAGAATTCGACTTGCATAAGGAGAAGGACTAGGTTAAATTTTAAACAATAAAATGCCCCAAAACATAATTCTGTTAAAGAGTAATGTTTTGGGGCTATTTTTTAATACTCAAGTATTATCAAAAAGCTTAAAAATGTTTAAAAGCCCAAAATCCTTGAAGCGGCAATTCCCCCTTTGTGAGGTGGCCTTTTGCGTTCGGGAAGGGGGTTAGGGGGATGCCCCTTTTTAGCAAATTTGAGACCGCTTTTTTTTTAATAATGCCACCCCTTAATGTTCTTGATATTAAGGATAGAGGTATTGTGCAGGTTGAGGATATCATTAAACTCGCGCCATGACTCATCCTTATAACTATAGTAGCCCAGGCAGGTTTTGCCTGAAAGCATATGAATCCTAATCCATTTGCTGTTGTTTGAATTAGGGAATTTCTCTGGCATTATATTCACTTTCTTCAGTAAGTCCATTATAAATTTTATTAAGGCAATGCCTTAGTTTTACGAATTGGCAAAAGGTACGCCTATTAATCCGCAATTCTATATATTTGTTTTATTATGTTTGAGAAGGAGATTAGAAAGGAGTGATTAGTAATGGAATCTACATTGGACAATTACTAACTGATTGCCTATAACTTTATATACAAGACGATGTTCATCAGTTATTCTACGTGACCAATATCCCCTTAGATTATCTTTCAATAATTCAGGCTTACCAATGCCTGAAAATGGCGAACGCAAACAATCTTTAATCAATTCATTCACCCTTTTCAATACCTGCTTATCTGCCTGCTGCCAATAAAGATAATCTTCCCTTGCCCTAATATTCCAGGTGAGTTCCATTATCCCTCAATTAAGCTATGTGTTACAAAATCCCCCTCATCTGTATCCTTAATCGCATCAAGCAGCCTTTTTTGATTATTTGGAGTACTCATAAGGTATTTTGTTTCCTGCCATGAGTTGTATTCATCTAATGAAACAACAACAACATTCTTATTATGAGCCCTTGAAACGATTACTGTTTCTGCATCATCCCATATCTTATCTAGGTTTTCCTTAAGATTCTTCCTGAAATCGGAATAATTTAGCACTATCATAATATCATTTTAAGTACAAAATTACGTACAATTTTTTGATTTTTTCAAAAATATTTGATCCCTATATTTTACACTGAATGTTCCTTTAATTTTCATTACCGCCCCTTTAACAACAAATATACCCCACCCGTTTTTCATATAAATGTTAATCTGAAATTTAGGTGCAGTTTAATTAAATTTGCGCACATGCCGTTATCTTTTACACCGCAACGCCTTTACTTCTTTGCACTGTACCTAACGGCATTCCTCATATCGTTCCCCTATTCTTTTACCAGTGCTGCAATTATTTTCACTGCATTAACCTGGTTATTTACTGTTGACCTAAAAGGCATATTCCCTGCGCTAAAGCAGCGCAAAGCCTTATGGGTGTTTATTGGCTTTTTTATAGCACATACCCTTAGTTATTTCTATACAGCCGATAAACATGAAAGCCTATTTGATATACAGACTAAGTTAGGATTTCTGGTTATCCCTCTCATAATTGGTACCGGGCCATCATTAGATAAGGCTAAAACTGAAAATTTATTTGGGGCTTTTATCTTAGGGCTTACGCTTATTGCACTTTATTGTATAGGCACTGCATTGGGCAAATGGCAAGCCCACCATAATAATGAAGTCTTTTTTTATCATAACCTGATAGAGGGGCTTTCGGCAAATGCTGTTTATTATGCCCTTTATTCATTTATGGGATTGTCAATATTAGTCCTTTACAATTGGGAGGATTCAATATTGAAATGGAGGCCGGTCTATTATTTTGTATTGGCAATTCTTGCCTTATTCTTCATTTTGCTATCCTCCAAAACCTTGCTCTTACTGTTGATGGTCTTGCTGGTTCCGGTTTATTTGAGGAAACTTTTTCTTAGAAATCGCACAACCGCTATTGCAGTATCATTAGTTGGAGTGTTAATAATTGGGCTTATATCTTTTACCCATAACCCAATCCGAACCCGGTATATGGACCTCACTGAGCATTCAGACCAAAAAGACTGGAAGCCGGAACTATCAAATGGGCAAAAGCAGCATTTCAACAATCTTACGCTCAGACTCTTCCTTTGGGAGACGGCAATAGCCAATGTTAAGGAACATAACTTATGGCTCAAGGGCTGTGGAAATGGCGGGGTGAAGCAATTGCAAAAACAAAAAATACTATCCTACGGCACAACCAATAAATTACTCAATGTAGACCCTCCCCTATGGGACTACAACCTACACAATATGTACCTGCAGGTGTTAATGATGCTTGGCCTGCCGGGATTAATTCTTTTTGGGCTGCTCTTATTTATGCCCTTTTTTATGGGTAGAAAACTGAAGGACTGGGTACTATTCATCTTTTTCAATATTTCTATTCTCATCTTTATGTTTCAGGAGGCGGCATTGCAAACCCAGGCCGGCATCTTGTTTTTCCTCTTTTTTTCTATGGTGTTTTACAATTTGTATTACACCTCACTAGGCAGAATCATTCTTTTAGCTGCTAGGTCAACCAGAGAAATACCTATTAATTTGAGCAAATGCAAGCCCTATGCCATAATTGGCGGGGTTATTCTTTTTGCCTATGCACAACTCGCATTATTAAAACATACCCTTTTATGGGATGCTTTAACATATACTTTTACAAATCGATTTTATTGCAGCGAATGTTTCAGACATGGCACATTACCACTTTGGATGCCTTATGGGTTTACAGGCTATCCCTTCTTTGCCGACCCACAAAGTGGTGTATGGTATCCCGGCACATGGCTTTTTTCTGTTTTGGGCCGTTATTCACTGGCATATCTTAATTACGAATACCTATTAACCATATTTATAGGCGGATGCGGCATATACCAATTAGCTAAATTATGGATCAAAGACGATAGCGCATCTCTTTTTGCTGCCATATGCTATACCTGCTGTGGGGTATTTGTAAGCAATGCGGAGCACCTTCCCTGGGTCATATCTGCTGCATGGCTGCCGTGGTTGCTCAGGGCCTATTACTTAATGGTTACCCAATTAAGGGCTAAGTATGCTGCAGTATTCACATTAGTACTTTATTTTATGGCCACCGGAGGTAACCTTTCCTTCCTAATCATTAGTTTTTACCTATTGGCAATCGTGTTTATCTCGATGCTCTTTACCGGCCAGTTCAAAAACAAACTGATAAAAACACTTGGTTTACACCTTTTGATGCTGGTTTTATCTCTGGGATGTTGTTCTATAGTCTTTTATTCAATGTTCAATGCAGTATTGATAAGTAATACCAGGATAGGTATAGATGACGCTTTATTGTACCCATTTTCGCCCGCCTGTTTCATTTCCTTTTTAC
>CAIWHI010000946.1 GCA_903912435.1 uncultured Bacteroidota bacterium
ACAAAGAATGAGCTTCTTGATTTTGCATTTTTGGGCAATGCCAAGGCAAGCCATTGTGGTCCGTCTATAATAGTACTTCCAAACAAAAAAGCTGTAAGATGCTATATGGTGAGTGGTACCCAACATGAAATAACTGATTTTCCATCTGAGCGCGCTTTGCGTAGTTTTTTCAGAAAAAATGAAGACAGTAAATACCGGGTGAAGTTATTCGTGGAATGTTCAGACTGTTTATATTTTAAGTTAAAAGGGCGAAGCTGTGGATGCCTTGTTTTTAAAACCATTAATAATAAAATATACGATGATAAAATTTGAACAAATTGCACCTAAAATCTGTGACTGCCATGTGCATTATGGCAAATTTAGAGACGATTACTATAGGCCGGAGGACCTCGTAACCTATTTTGGTGCCCTTGGCATTGATAAAGTTGGTATTATGCCTACAGGAATAGCTGGCGAGGCTGATTTCACCGTTGATCAAAAAATAATGGGTTCATTGCCGCCAGAAAGGTTCGTCCCCTATTTGTGGGTGTCCCCCGAAATGGTTGATGCTGACCCTACGCTGAACACATATAATACCCTGAATTATAAGGTAATCAAAATACATGCGTATGCCCGTAAAGACTGGGATGCGAAACCGGATAAAATAAGAACGGTAATACAGGCAGCCTACATCAAAGGCGTTCCGGTCATGTTTCATACCGGAGGATGGCGTGGTTCCAATGCTATTCAATTTTATAAATTTTGTCGCGAATTTCCTGAAGTTGATTTTATTTTAGCTCATGGGAAGCCTATCTCCCAAACATTAACCGTTTTAAGAGGGGCTAAAAATGCTTATGTGGATAATTCATTTATGGACATCGAGAGCATAAAAATGATCTGTGATGCAGGTTTGTCATCAAGAATTCTTTTTGGAACCGATTTTCCGATAATGAAAACCTTCTGGCCCGAAATAAATCTGATAAACTGGTATAAGAATAATATTATGGAGCTTATCCAAATCTTTGGAGAAAAGGATTTTATGGTTTGGGCCAATGAGAATTTTTATACGTTAATTTTGAAATAGGCTTCAAAACGATTATTATGGAATCAAAAATCATCAACAAGGAAAAATTACTAGCCCTCATTGAAGAAAAAGGAGCTAATAGCCTTAAAAAAGCCGGTTTAGAATTGCGAAATGACAAGGAAGTTTTACTCGCTGCAATCAAACGATCTTCAGAAGCCATCCGATTTGCATCTATGGATCTTTTGAATGATAAAGATTTTATTAGTGAAGCTTATCAAATTAAACAAGGTATTTTTAAATATATACCCCAAAAGCTAAAACTGGATGAAGATTTTAAAATTTTACTCAACAGTATTTTAGTGGAAATGCACCAGAAAGATCTTCGATCAAAGCATGCATGCCTTTATGTAAATTGTTCCGGATGGCGGAATATTGCAAATGCCGAGAGATTATTTGAATTCTTCTTTGATGATAAATGGCTATTGATTAAAAGCAATAAAAATATAAAGGCTTACAGTGGAATGCCTCAATTCAAGCAAGTATTAAATAAGTTTTCCACTTCTTCTTTAAACTCCTTTGCCTTATCGGGAATTTCTGCAGTGAAGAATTCATCTCCGAAATTGACCTTAAGTACTAAAGACTTGGCAATTAATGAGAACATTTATACTGTCTGTGGTAGTTTTGGTTCATTTGGGCTCTCAGATACAGGTTGTAGTTTGAATTATCATCTTGAATATTATGACTTATTATTATCTGGAACAAGTGGCTCAATTTAGTCCAATATGCACATTGTGAACAAATTGCAATAATTTAACGATTGTATGTGCTGTAATTTTATGGCTAAACTTTGGGTTGGCAGCTAAAGTTGATGTGGAAAAATATCATCCCACAAATATGGCCATTACCACATCTGGGATTTTGGAAATCACGATTTACAGTATTGAAAAAACAAGTTGTGTCCAACATTAATAGTTTAGTACATATTGATTTTAGTATTAAGAAATGGGAAGAATAAGTAAACTCATAAAATCATATTCTATGGCAGTTCATATTTTTAGCGGACGATACACAAATACCAGCGACATACTCTACACATTTGATGGGAAACATCTTTATTCAGGACGGTACACCAATAGCAGTGATATTCTTTATACATTTGATGGCCAGCACATTTACAAGGGGCGATATACAAATAGTAGCGATATATTGTATACCTTCGATGGGAAACATCTTTACAGTGGCCGTTATACCAACATCAGTGAGGTATTATTTACATTTGACGGCAAACATATTTACAGTGGACGTTACACCAACTCAAGTGATATTCAATACACATTTGACGGGTTGCACCTATATAGCGGGCGATACACAAATAGCAGCGATATAATACTCACGGTTGACGGCCGAATACCCATGTGTTTTTTTGCAATACTTTGAATGTCATAAATGTTCTCCATATCAAAGATTGTACTTATCACCTACGAACCTTAAATCTAACATCGTTGCCAGTTCTTTGTAATTTTCAGAAATCAAATATGGAATAGAGTCTTTTGCATTATCACGAATTATCTTCAATATTGAGGGAATATTCAAATTTTTAATTTGCGCATTTTCTTGAGTAAGAAGCGCATCCAGACTGAATGGAATTGTTAAATTAATTCCAATGGCATCAACAATTTGCTCTTTAATATTTATTTCGATATACTCTTTGGAATCAGCAACCTCACTTAAAATTGTTCGGTAATTAAGAGATATGTTATGTTTGGATAGATCCAAGGATGATATTTCATCCAGGAGTTTTTTTGATACATTTATCATATTTATTGCCCTTTCTTAAACGATATTGCATTAC
>CAIWHI010000947.1 GCA_903912435.1 uncultured Bacteroidota bacterium
AAAAGATGCATTAAACCCAGTGAAAGTCATACTTGTATCTCCTATGCCCTGGCTTGACAGTAGGCCGTTGGCAAAGCTGGCGTTAAATACAGAGTTGTCGGGATACGTCCTGGAAACCATCCGGTTCATTGGGTCGTATACGCTGGTGATTGTGTAGGATTGCTGCACTGAGTTGACCTCAAGCGTTAACTCAAGCGATGAAGGGTTTCCATAATCATCGTACAGATATGATTTTGTAATAGGCGTTGCTTGTGATGGAGTTATTATATTAACTTCTGACAATTTACCCATTCCATTCGCATTTTGGTCATAAGTGAACTGGTATTCGGTACCATCACTATAAGATTGGGATAGTAGGCGCCCCAAACCATCGTAATGATAAGTTGTTACACCCCCACCGGCATCAATAGCTGTACCCACATTCCCCGTTTTAACGTCATAGGTATAAGAAAGGGCATAATTATCAGGATTATTAGTTGTATTTTGGTCAGGGTTATCATAAGTAAGCTTCCTGCCTAATGAGTCGTAGGTTACGTTATTAGGAATATTATTAGGGTCGGTTGTATTGGTCATCCTTCCTATAGCATCATACTGGAAAGTAGTTGTGGCATTATTATCGCCCGGAACGATAGATTTTATGTGTTGGGATTTTCCATTGTAAAAATGTGAAATTACCTGCTGTACGTAGGTATTAGGCGCTGTTCCTTCGGTAGTAGTTACCTCATTTCCTGAGGCATAAACAGTAGACCTGGTTATGGAACCGCCAGAGTTGCCTTGTGGGATAGTTTCTACAATAACCCTGCCCAATACATCATATTGATAGGTTAATGAGTTAACAGGGGTAGGGTTAACCAAATTGGTATCAAAAAATGGTAATGACTTAAGGGATGGCTTTCCACAAGGGTCATATTGGATAAGCGAAATTGAATTTCCAGCCACATTATTTGTTTGCATAACGGTCTGTGTATTTCTACCAAGAGCGTCAACATAAGATTGTTTCCAAATATAGTTGCGGTCTGCAGATGTTGGAAATTGCTGTAAGTATTGATGTAACACATAAATACCCTGGTTGGTGTCGGTAAGATATTGAGATGTCTGTATAGTCAGCACTTTTACATTGCTAAAGTTTATTGGGCCTACATAGTTGGCTATTGCCAGCGGATCAGACTGGGTGCAACCTGCAGGAACCGGACCTTGCTCGCAAGTTTTGCGGCCAAATCCATCTAAACCGCACACATACACAAAATCATTTTCATCAGTATAGGCCACTTTTTTACCAAAACGGATGTCATAACATGCATAAGTTACCATATTAATGCCTGTTGCAGATATGGTACTCTGCACCGGATAGGTATTAGATGCATCGTACACATAGGTAGTTGTTTCTCCGCTTGGTTTGGTAAGAGTAAGGGTATTGCCGTAACTATCATAGGTGTAGTTGGTGGTCAGGAAAGCCTGGTTAATATTATCGTAGATACTTTGTGAAAGGAGATTATTTGGGTTGGTATTAGTACTTGATGGCCCATATGTTTTATTAACCAGCGTAAAATCTCCCGGAGCAAAAGAGGTGATATTATTGTCATTATTGTTTGAAGAGACTTTTTCATATTGCAGCAAGCCTAAAACCCATGCGCCGGTATTATTGGTTGGTATTTGTGTGCTATTGAAAAATTGGCTGTAAGTATAAACAACCTCATCGGGATTTAAAGGGGTAAATGGAGGTACGATAACATTAGGATTATCATCAGGGTCATAATCAACTGTATTAGCATCCACGTTTACCTCACCCAGCCATGTTTTCAGGATGATGTTGTTGTATTGATCATAAGCATTTTGGGTAGCCAAAGTAAAGTCAAACTGACCATATACATACATTGATTTCAGATTATTTGTTAGCTGAAGCAGGTAGTAGTAATTGTTGGGTGAGCCATTTTGGACATATTGGAAAGTATTTACTTCCATACGCAATAAGACGGTTCCGTCAGGCATATTAGGGTCATCAGAATATTGTTTAACTCCCTCTGTTGTTTCAGAATACATGGTGCCGGTATATGGGAAGTTTCTTATGTATGTTTGAGTTTTCAGTAAGCCTGTAGAAGTGTCTGTTTTCGAAACGGTTTTAAAGCCTTCCCAACCATGGCCTGACAGGTCAATCTGGGCATCTGAATATTGCATCAGATACGTTTTATTGACCGGAAACCTGTTGATATTGGCATCATTAGATACAGTATACTGGCTAACTACATAAACAGCCTCACCAATAACTCTTTGTATAGGGTATTGGGAAGGTGAGAGGTGACTTACATACCTGCGTCCTGATGATTTAGGGTATTGCAAATCAGTTCCGCCATCCTGGGAATAGACAGAAGTATCAGTTATTGGGAGATAGGAAATTGATGTGGTATTGCCCAGCATGTCGGTGATAGAATTGACCAAATCTGGATATAGGCCTGCGGAGCTATACGGATTTACATTGTAGTTGCTATTCTGGTCTTTAAAGCACATGAAAAAGCCGGCCTTTCCTGTCCCTTTCGGATCTCCCACCTGGAAGGCAACACTATCATTGGCATTGATATTCTGAGGGCCGCTTAGTGTGGTTATATAACTGAACGAACCATCTGAGCCGGAGCCCAGTACGAAAAAGTTATAGTTGTTTTGCCCTCCGGCAGCATTATTAACACCGCATAAAATGCAAGTTTGTGTTCCGCCATTGAAGCCCATCGGGTAGAAACTAATTTGCCCCCAATTACCAATATTTTTATTAATATTAGAAGTGTTGGCATAAAGGAAATTACCAGAGAGGTTTGATAGGAAGGTAACCGTTGTAACATAAGAATTTTGAGTGCCTGGTTGCAGGATTATTAGGTCTACAAGACCGTCTCCATTGGCATCGGCAGGAATAATATTGCCTGCGCCGGGGTATAAAAATGATGGGGAATTAGGCGATGAAATTTGGCTTTGGTTAAAAGCAAGATAGTTGAAAATTATATTGTTGTTTACTGAAGAAGACGAAGTAATGAATGATACAAAAGCAAGATGCCCGTTGTTATCTTCATACGCCATTACAATGTCTACAAGGCCATCACCGTTTACATCAAATGGTAGGAGTTGGTAATTATTGTTAGTTATCTTGCTCGATTGGAACTGCGTATCACTACTAGCCAATAGCAGATTTTTACCATTTCCGGCGGAAGTTTGTATATCCTGGCCCCGGTAAATGTAAAATTTCATATTGTTACTGCTGTCCCAGGCTGCCTGTACTATATCTGTTATCCCATCTCCATTGGCATCAATTGCAAACAAGCCTATATTAGTAAACTGATTTGTGGAACTGACAGGATAATATGATTTGGTATACGTTCCATCACCATTCGACCAGAAAGGTTGGAAATTTAATATGCCACCTTGGTTATATGCAATAATAATATCGCTTAAACCTGACTGGTTTATATTTGCCATTATAATCTGTGGCGAATTAAGGTTTGTGTAATTCGGGTAGGAGATACCTGAATCTATTGGTCCGGTGTAACTAAGCGTATCAGTGCTACTTGTGTATGATGCTATATAGGTATCAACCTTTAACGTGCCATTGTCGGTATAGAATACCAATAGGTCGGTAATGCCATCCCCATTTACATCTACCGCCGATGTTTCTAATATTTGATTGGAGATTTGTTGGTTTGTAATATTTATAGTGGCAGGAGATGCTACCAAACCGGGAGTGACTTGTTGCCAGCTCAGGTTTACCGGAGGTAGTTGGTTGCGCTGGCTGTCAGACTTTACCATACTTACCAATTGCATTTTTCCTGAGGCACTTCCCATTTGGTAGGCAAGTGCATATTGCGCTATGGTACCAGTGTTATCTGCAATGGTAATATTTTGTAAAACACAGCTGGTAATGACTTCCTGCCCACCAACATATTGCACCATGTTACACATGGTGGAATTAATTGTTTTTCGCAGCTCATAGTTAAGGGTTACAGTGAAACCTGAATAAGTGATTTGTTGTAAATAAAAATTCTCGCTTTGGTTTAAACCTGAAACAGGATGTTGGGAATAAGTAAAAGTTATTGTATTGCCGAAAGCATCAGTAATTGTGTTGAGTGCCCAAGCGCGTATATGAAAACCATCGCTTGAAAATAAACTATTACAAGAAGCTTTAGTTCCATATTCATAGGTTGAGCCGTCCTTTTGATAAACTGTAAAGCCTGTACCAGTTGGTACTATCTGGTTCCATTGGTTAATTTCTGTAAAATAGGTAGCCTGGGCATTGCCATAAGGGAGGTTGGATGTATTGATCAAACGGCTACCATCAAGCGAATAGCGGTCATATTGGTTATAATTGATAGCCCCGAGAAATCCATCGGTAGCTTTTATAGCAGCTACCCTTGAAATAAGAGAAATACCATTTAGTGACCACCCAACCCCTAATGGACCATCACCCTGGCTGTGACTGTATACTAAACCTAATTGAGGTGTTAACCCATTGATGCCCGGTGGTAAATCAATATTTGACTGATATTGAGCAGTGCCGTTAGCGTTGACATTGAAGGCTCCTTGCCTTATGCCAAAAGGAGAATTAGACATATGTGTATGTATTTTGTTGTAAAATATTTATAATGTAATATTCTAATTATATTTCTGATTGCATTGAAATCCAAACACAGGCTATGGTAGTACTATGCTTGCATTTTAAGAAAAATATTTACAATTAATTTACAAATAAAAATTATTAAATAATCTATAAGTGTATGGTGCTTATTCGTTAATTGGATGGCAATTTATGTAATAAAATTAAAAAAAAATAGTCAGGTTAATTTTTTTTCCTTTTCTGTGATTTTTTTTTATTTTTCAATTCTATTTTACATATTTGCTGCAAATTATTTTTTCAGTATATAAACTTAATATATAAAGGTGGAGTTCAGTACCACTTTAAAAACGGGCCAGCGCGGAGGCATCATAAGCGGAGGCGGAATCCGAAAAGCCTTTTTAGAGTAGGAAATATAAATTAAATAAAATGGCAACAGAAACAAAAAGAATGTTGATTACAACACTTACAGCAGGTGGCTCAGTAGGTACACAAACAACTTTATACTCCTATAGTTGTTTTACTAATCCAGGATCTACTCCTTACAGTTATTATGAAATTCAGATTCTAGGCCTTCAGGCATCAGCAAACAATGCCTATCTATATGCACAATTTGTTAGCAATACCGGTGGTAATATTCTTAAAGATTCTGGATATAATGTAGAAGGATGGTCAAATGACAGTGGCGGCAATAGTGTTTATACTAATAACGGCTCTACTTTTGAAATACACGACCCAAGGAGGGCAGGCGTAAATTCAAATGCATCAGTAAGTGGTACACTTACTGTGTATGATCCAGGAAACTCATATGCATATAAGAACATGGATGTGAGGTATTACGCAACAGAGGCATGTAATAATCAAGGTTGTATCGTACTTTCATCAGGTGCATATCTTACAAACACCAGTCCTATTACCGGTATCGTATTTGGTTTCTCAAATGGCATTAGCATTACCAATGGTACCATCAAGATTTATGGTTTTATGGATTCTGCTGAAGATTAAGTTTAATTACTAGCAAGTATACTGATTTTCACCTTTTATAGGGTGGTATTTAATAACCAGCAAGCCCCACTTAGTGCGGGTTGCTGGTTGTTTAGTTTAGGGTAGAATAGCCATCGGGAAATCTAGCTGCTATTCTTATTCAAGCTTTATAGCAATTTGGGTATCCTGGATTAATAATACTATCCAGCACCCGCCCGGCACTAGTGTGTTGGCTAACATTTCCTGTCGAGCATATTTTGAAGCTGCTTCACCCGCAGAAAAAGCGGGTTCGTAGTGAAGCTGGGGTTATGGTTCTGATAAAAAGCCCAATAGCATTCCTCCATATGAATGGTGCCAACCACTACAGCCTAATAGCGGTATTAAAGCAGGGATAAAAATCCTTTTTAAACTGCCATAATTAGCATTGGTAATGAAAAAGGTTACCTTTACTATAGCGTGTTTGGATTTGAATTTAATGTGATTGGCCATTGCATTTAGGTTCTGATTTTTCTGTGGTATTTGTAGAGATATCTAGATGAAAAGGGGAAGAACCCATTCGCAATTAGTTTCATGGTATCAATACGCTCAAAATGAAATCCACCAACATCACCATCGGTAAAGAGCAGTCTTCTGCCCCGGGAACAATTATTACACCAATAGAAGAAGGGGGTGGTAGCCAGGAAATAGTAAAGCCGAAACGGGTAAGAAAAAAGGCAATACCTGAAGCCACTCCTGCTTTGGTGCAAGAGCATCCGTTGAATTCCTTTCCGGTTGTGGCTATTGGGGCTTCGGCGGGAGGGCTTGAGGCGGTGACTGAACTACTCAAAAATCTTTCGCCTGTTACAGGTATGGCATTTATTTATGTGCAGCACCTAAGTCCCGACCATAAAAGTATATTAGGGACACTGCTGGGCAGGGCCACTAAAATGGTGGTGCAGGTGATTGATGATATGGAGAAAATGAAGCCTGATAATGTGTATGTGATACCGCATGACAGGGATATTGAGGTTACTGATGGCCATATCAAACTAATTCCACGGATTCAAAAAACTTCCAATCTCTCGATTGATGTGCTTTTTGCTTCTTTGGCCGAAACGCATAAGGAGAATGTGATTGGCATTGTATTGTCGGGCAGTGCAAGTGATGGTACACGTGGACTTAAGGAAATAAAGCAGGCAGGGGGGATTACATTTGCCCAGGATGATTCAGCGAAATTCGGCAGCATGCCGCAGTCGGCTATTGCATCGGGTGTGGTTGATTTTATTTTATCCCCAAAAGAAATTGCCAAAGAACTGAACCGCCTGAGTAAGCATCCATTGCTACAACGTAAAGCCAGGAAGCCACAAGGTGAACCTGAGATTGAGAATAGCGACCCACACCTGAGTGCCATCTTACAGTTGTTGTCTCACAAGAAGAATGTTGATTTCAGCCATTATAAAATGACCACCATCAAGCGGCGGATACAGCGCAGGATGTTGATTCATAAAGTAAAAACATTAAAACAATATGCTGTTTTTCTGGCCGAGGAAAATGGTGAACTGGATCTGCTGTATCACGACCTACTCATTAATGTTACAGAGTTTTTCAGGGATACGGACGCATTCCAGTTGCTGTATAAAACCGAGCTTCCCCGCTTATTAAAAAGTAAGACCCAGGGTGAAACATTGCGCATATGGGTGGCTGCCTGCGCCACTGGCGAGGAGGTGTATTCACTGGCTATGATGATTCTTGAATTGCAAAAAAATAATGCCAATAGAATCCCTTTCCAGATTTTCGCTTCTGATTTGAGTGCCGATGCAATAAATACTGCCCGGCTTGGAGAATATTCATTAGCGCAGCTAAAAAACGTGTCTCC
>CAIWHI010000948.1 GCA_903912435.1 uncultured Bacteroidota bacterium
ATTTATTCAATGTAGCAGATGCCCACCCGGTAGTACTGTGGTGGAAATCGGGGGTGGTATACCACCTGAGGTGATACGGTAGGGTATCGAGCAGGTTCAGCCATGTAGTGCCACCATTACCGGAGATTTCCAATTTTCCATAGGAGGTAGTATCAATATTGAGTTTGTAATAGAAGCTCAGATCTTCAAAGGTAGCGCCATAGTTGCCAGGTATCTTTAGGATAAATACCGATGTGTCATTTGGCCTGTAAGGGTAGGCCGTATCGGTAAGTATAGCATTCAAGTCGGAATATGGACCATAAAAAACCGATTTGGCAGGGTGGCCTATCTGCCACTGGTTATGGTGGTAGTGTTGGGTATCAATGTGTATAGCAACGGGATAGAGTAGATCACCCGAATCAAAATTAATAACATTATTCAGCGTCCATTGTGCCTGCACCTGCAACGAACCAATACATAACAATAATAGTAACAGCTTTTTCATAAACCATTTTTATATTTCTAATGTAAAGATACGTAGGTGAATGGCGGCTTTATATGATATTCATCATACTATTCGTGCTAGAAGATTACAAAAAGAAGCAGACCCTACAATTAATATAAAATATTAACACCTGCAGGTAAAATATTTTATACACTTTTTCTGTTTTACCTTTTAGGATTAGTGTAATTTTAACCCATAGATGAGAAAGGTACTTTTTCTGTTGCTATTATTGATACCCACTACAGCGTTTTGCACCAATAAGCAGAAACTTAAAAGTATGCCCGTAAGCCGCTGGAGAGAGGTGAAGCGCATGGGGCTTGATTCAACCATAGTACCTTTTTCAGATACATTGTTTATCTCATTTTTACGTAAGGACTCTTTTTCTTACCACTACCTCAATGGCTTTATCTATAATGGTCCCTATACCATTAGCGATGATAGCCTGCTCGATTTCGGTACAGCCCGCTTCAGGATAGTAGCTAAAAAACCTACTAGTTTTACACTTTCAGATGCCAAAGGCATTTATGTTTTCGGGGTTGACTTATCTGATACAGCTAAAATTATAGTGCTGGATACCAATACCAAGGTGTTGCCGGTAGATAATATAGATATAATGATAGGCCACTGGACGGTATATAAAAAAGTACCCAAGGAAGAAGGTAAAACCATAGATAATACCATTGTTATCAGGTCTCTCTACATCACAGGCCCATCAACCGATGGTAAATTGGGTTATATAATAGGTGGTAAAGACCCTATAAACGTACCCGGTTGGTACATTAAAAATTACAACAGCGACCAATCCCTGGATTGTGATGGCAACAACCCCCGTTCCATAAAAGTGGTAAAATGCCAGGGTGGAGAAATGATTTTAGAGGAAGCCGGTATATCTTACTATTTAAAGCAGTTTAAATAACAGGGGCTTAATTCAACTTCAATTCGAAAGCATATTGTTGGTAATCAATCAGGTTTCTATTTAGCTGGTTATCCAGCCATCCTAATTCTTCATGGCTTTGATTCCTTAATTCCCATGACGAGGTATTTTGAAATTTCTCATAAATATGCCCAATGGTTTCAAATTCACTTTCAGTAAATACTGATGGGTCATAACCATTAGTAGCAGTAAATATTTCCACTGCACCCCCATTACTGTTTTTTTGGTAGGTGGACTGGATGAAATTTTCTTCTTCCAAATAGGTAAGCAGGTTGCTGTAACAAGAGGGTATTGGCCCATATTGAATTGCACGATAGGACAAACCAGTAATGGAGCTTAGGTTGTTTTTATAATGAAGAAAGTCGGTATAAAACAATAACTTATTGAGCTTCATACGGTCATTAAAATCGTTTTTACACTTATCTATCAATAGGCAAACCAAATTGGCTGTTTTCAAATAATTAGGGGCCCGGTATCCATTGAGCGAAACCGGTTCATTTAGATAGTCAATTTTTGTTAAACGAACCTCTCGGGTAGTATTGCTAACTAATGTATCAAGTCTATTCAGCAGTGATAGATAAGCATTACTACCAAAAATATCATGACTTCTTAAAACCATTTTTTTAAATTCAACAGGGTTTTCGGCTATCACCAGTAGGTTGGCTATAGCAGCTGATGGTACATCGCCTTTTTCGAAATTGGTATAGCTATTGGCTCCCAGCCCTAATACCTCATTCATTTTAGTAGCTGGTAATCCATATTTTTCCCTCATATTTATTATTTGTTCCACAAAGGGTATAGAATGCTTAGCCCTGTATTGGTTATGTACCTGTAACATGGTAGCATCATCTGTTTCATTGGTGGTATATTCCTCCTTACACAAATTGCATTTGTAATAAAACTGTTGCACATAAAAGGCTTCCTTGCGAAACTGAACTTCTTTCTTGTTCCAATCTAAATGGGCAGTACCATCGCAAAACGGGCATTCTTCTGATTTTTTCATACCTAATTTGATTTAAGAGGGTATATAATTGGTCTTTCAGCAATATGAAATGACATGCAGTCAATTCGTTTGCCAGGTAGACCAAGACTTATTTTGATATAAATTGTTTTTCCCTTAACTACTTTTCTAAATTCATAATAGTCGGGTTTTGTAGTGTCGAAAGTATCTTTATTTGGGCCGCTAAAGCAATCTTCTACAGTCAGTGACTTTAAAATCTTATTTCGTACCATTGGCGCAATTTCAATTTCGGCTAAGGTATCGAGGTTTTTATCTCTAGGTCGGTAAACTACATCAAAAGCAATCATTTTATCATGAAGATTTCTGAGAAAAGCCTCGACATCCTGTTTATTCATGTGTAATATGCTTTATAGGACCAAGTGTCCACAAAAGTAGTGATAATTACACGAAATGGCATAATTATTCACTAATTAGTGGATAAAATTATAGATTTGAATATTGCCATAAAAAAAAATAGCTAACCAGTCTGAGCTGGTTAGCTATTTTGGTATGGGACAAATTACCCGAATATCTTTCTACTTTCTACTTATGTCTTTCTACTAAATCAATGCCTAAAATGTCTTAGCCCGGTAATCACCATAGCCATATCATTTTCTTTGCAGTAGGTGATACTGTCATTATCTCTCATAGAACCACCGGGATGAATAACTGCCTTAACACCTGCATCATGAGCCATGCGTACACAATCATCGAATGGGAAGAAGGCATCTGAAGCCATAACAGCACCGCTAATGATAAATCCAAATTGTTTTGATTTTTCAATAGCCTGCCTTAGGGAGTCAATCCTGCTGGTTTGGCCGCAGCCTTTACCAATTAGTTGCTTATCCTTTACAATAGCTATTGCATTAGATTTCAGGTGTTTGCAAACTATATTAGCGAAAATAAGATCGGCCTTTTCGGCATCAGTGCTGGTATGTGCACCTACCTCTTTCCATTCATCATAGTTTTTATTATCAGCATCCTGTACCAATACGCCATTCAGTATGCGTTTGTATTCAGTAGCAGGATAGAAGGTCTTTTTCTGCTGGAGCAATATCCTGTTTTTCTTGCCTTTGAGCAGGGCTAAGGCAGCAGCAGCATATCCCGGAGCAATGAGTATTTCAAAAAAGAGCTCATTGATTTTCCTGGCTACTTCTTCATCTATTTCCTGATTGGTAATGAGCACACCACCAAATGCGCTTTCCGGGTCACCAGCTAGGGCTGCTTCCCAGGCATGGTTTACATTATCACGCTCAGCTACTCCGCATACATTGGTATGCTTAATAACCGCAAATGCAGGATTGGCAAATTCAGAAATTATCTGGCAGGCAGCATCTATGTCTACCAGATTGTTATAAGATAATTCCTTACCATTCAGTTTTTCGAAGAGGGCTTCAAGGTCGCCAAAGAAACTAGCATGCTGGTGCGGATTTTCGCCATAGCGCAATGAATGTTTATTGCCTGTAGACAGTTGGAAATGCTTGTATTTGGTAAAGCCATTGAAATAGTCGGCAATGGCTACATCATAATGGGCGCACTCGGCAAAAGCTGCGGCAGCAAATAATTTCCTGTCGTGCAGGGTTGTTTCACCATTCTGGTTTTCTAATAACTCAAGTAATTCGCCATACTGGTTTCTTGAAGCAACGATACATACATCATTGAAATTCTTACCCGCAGCACGAATGAGGGAAACACCACCAATGTCTATTTTTTCAATGATGGTCTTTTCGTCAGTTGTTTGCTTTACGGTTTCCTCAAATGGGTAGAGGTCTACAATCACCAGATCAAGCAGGGGAATTTCATATTCGCTAATATGCTGGTTATCAGCATCAAAATCTCTGCGGGCAAGGATGCCACCAAAAACTTTAGGGTGTAATGTTTTTACCCTACCACCTAATATAGATGGATATCCGGTAACACTTTCCACCGATGTGCAGGGAATACCCAGCGACTCAATAAAGGTTTGGGTACCTCCGGTAGAGTATAAGGTTACACCCAGATTATTCAATTTACGAACCACAGGCTCCAGTCCGTCTTTATAAAAAACAGAAATCAGTGCAGATTTAATCGTCTTATTCATTTAAATGAAAATTTGAGGCTGCAAAGGTACACCAAAAGCATTAGTTGATTACTAATGCTTAATTTCTTTAAAAAAGGAGATTGTATAAAATGGGATAAAACCCAGGTGGGTTATCAATAATTAGACTTGAAATTAATGGATTACCAATATCTACCGGCAGTTCTGTAAGCTGGTTTGTGAGAAAGGCGAGCCCTGCGTAGGTGGTAACCCGAACAGCTATAAATAAGGACTGCTAATGTAAGTAGGGCTACTGCTTTAATTATGCTGTTTTTCATAAATTCTCAAAATTATTTAACACCTGTTCTCCAATCAAAAGTATAAAGTCAAATCCACGTTTCAAAGATAATCTGTACTAATTTATTTTACAAATTACAAAACTATAGCCCTGGGGGCGGTTGCTGAGGCTTTTGCCTAAAAATTTCCTTTGTTCAGTGGTGCTCCAATCATAAATTATGGTGCACTTACCCACCAGAGCCGGAAGAAAAGGGTGGTAGGCTTGTTGCACAATAATAGTATCATCTTTCTTGAAGTGGATGCCATCAAATATTTTTACCTCATCGAGGTTTTCGTTTAATGACCATAGGCCTTGGGTAATGTATACGTTTTGAGCATTCTTCATTATGGGGGTAACGATAGCTTTGGCAGCATCATAAGTTTTGCCATCTTTTTGGTAATCAACAAACAACAGAATATCCCTCATGAAAAATACGGTACCAGCAAAATAGGTGAGCAGAGCCAAACTTTTAATGGGCAACTGAAAACTACCTTTTTCAAGCATGCTTATACTTATTACCAGATACAGAGAAAGTGGTAAAATGTATTGGGTGGCATTATAAACGGTAGGTGATGCATACAGGATAAATTTGCCTATACCGTAAGCAATGAAAAGCTGTATGATAATAACCAACCACTTTCTAATTGCATCAATGTTTTTCACCTTGCCATTCAATTCATAGAGGTAGAAACC
>CAIWHI010000949.1 GCA_903912435.1 uncultured Bacteroidota bacterium
ATAATTTTAAGTTGGCCACCGAGGCAGGTGCTGAAATAATCAGGAAACAAGGTGATAATGTGGCGAAAGTGATCTCTGAAACCACTACTGAAAAAGGTATAACTACTATTTGTATTGGTAAGCCCCACTTCAACCTTTTTCAAATTATCCTACGGTCTGGATTGTTTAACCAATTACTGAAAATATTATCCCAAAACAATATAGACATTATAATTTTATCCTAATGGTACTTTCGGTCCGAAATAAAATATGGTTGGGAACAATTTTCCTGTTCCTGCTGCTGATGTTCACAGGTGGTGCGGGTATCTATTACATTGCCATTATGAAAGGCGAAGCCAAAGCAGTGCTGAAGGATAATTACGAAACCCTTGCATGGTGCCATGATATGCAGCAACAACTGGATAGTATTGACCTTGATTACAATAAATCCGTACCCCTTTTTGAAATCGCGCTTAAAAAACAGGAACACAATATTACCGAGCAAGGCGAAGGTAATTATACAGGCAAACTAAGGACCGAATTTGAACAACTAAAAGCAGGTGATACAACAATAGCCAATTTCAGGTTGATGCATAATACCATACAGCACATCCTAAACCTGAATATGGAGGCGATCCACAGAAAGACGGTAATTGCCGAAACTACTTCTGAAAAAAGGTTGACGTTGATAATTGCTATAGCAGCCATCATTTTCATGATATCCTTTACCTTTTCAGTCAATTTCCCTTCCATTGTTACCAATCCTATTATACAATTAACAGAGGCTATTAAAGAGATTACCAACAAGAATTACCGTCATAGGATATTTATAGAAAATAAAGATGAGTTTGGCGAATTGGCTGATGCATTTAATAATATGGCCCAGCGCCTGGAATATTTCGAAAGTAGCAACCTGAATAAATTGATGTTCGAAAAAAGTAGGGCAGAGGCTGTAATTAATAGCCTTAAAGATGCCAGCATTGGAATAGATAAGAATAATATTATCCTATTTGCCAACTTCCAGGCATTGCAACTACTAGGCCTAAAAGCCAATGAGATTTTAGGTAAGAAGGTTGAAGAACTCGCCTCATCAAATGACTTGTTTGCCTTTTTAGTCAATAATGAATCTACAACGCCATTTAAAATTGTGGTGGAGAACAGGGAGAATTATTTTGTAAGGGAAGTGGTAGAGGTGGCCCAGGGTGAGGGGAATAGTAAAGTGATTGTTTTGCGTAATATTACTTCATTCAAGGAGCTGGATGTTGCCAAAACCAATTTCATTGCTACCATATCCCATGAATTAAAAACACCCTTAGCCGCATCCGATTTTAGCCTCAAGCTACTTTCTGATGAGCGCATTGGCACCCTGTCTGATGAGCAAAAAGAATTGATTGAAAATCTGAAGCAGGATAACCAAAGAGTATTAAAAATCCTGAGCGAATTACTCAATATGTCACAGGTGGAATCGGGTAGGATAAAGATAAATGTGAATGAGGTGAGCCCCTACCAAATAGTACAAAATGCAATGGAAACCGTATCTTCAGGTGCCAAAGAGAAAAATATAGAAATAATCAAAGATTTAGCCGAGGGTCTCCCATCCATCATGGCAGATACCGAAAAAAGCACCTGGGTACTCAATAATCTATTGACCAATGCCCTTAAGTTTACAACTTCAGGCAGTAGTATCCGCCTAACAGTAAAACAGAATGATAAATTGGTAGTTTTCTCAGTTACTGATACAGGCCCCGGTATAGCCCCCGAGTACCAGACAAAACTATTTGATAGATACTTCCAGGTGCCGGGGGTAAATATTAAAGGTACCGGTCTTGGCCTTTCCATATCCAAAGAATTCATTGATGCCCAAAAAGGCAGGATTTGGGTAGAAAGCAAGCCTGGCACAGGTTCGGTTTTTAGCTTTTCTTTGCCAATGTATTCTTAAAGTGTTATATTAGATAGTTCAATATAATGAATTGAATATCATTTTATTGAACTAATTGTTTATTTATGCAATTTAGCACTGACCTTAGATATACACCACATTATCCTCTATCCTTTCATGCAATATGGGGTCTTCATCACCATAACCCACCAAAATGGCTAACTGTATTTTTTCAGTATCAGGGATGTTCAATTCGTAAAAATCCTTTGCCTGATTAATGTACTTTGCCAGGCCAACAGGGCAAGTATCAAGACCTAATGATTTGGCGGCAAGCATTATGTTTTGGGCACACATACCTGCATCTATTCCTCCCCATTCTTCATCGGCAAGGGTTGTAATGAGTATCACAACAGGGGCATGATAAAAAATATGATCGGTATTTTTGAGCAGGTTTGTCATTGTAGACATATGGTAGGAGCTTAGGTTTAGTTTATCCACCTCATCCTTTTTAGCATGGCTTATTTCCTTTATGGCAATTTCTGATATCTCCTTAGAAAAAGCATGTATTAATTGTTCATCAGTGATTACATAAAATTTCCATGGTTGCTTATTCATTGCAGATGGGGCCATCCTGCCTGCGTTTAATAATAAATCTAATAAATCCTGATTTATTTTCAGGTCATTATACTTCCTTACAGCCCTACGTTCATAAATTGTTTTAATTACTTCGTTCATCGTTTAGCGGTTTTAAGCCTTGTTGGCATTTTGTCTTTCCCAAAAATACGATAACGCCATTATCCCAATTATGATACAGGTCATTAAATTTTTCTAAATAGTCCACTGATTTTCGGCTTGAGCATGTTCCGAATGGTTACTCAAGTTAATTCAATTCAGTGGGTTTGTTACCGAAATTTTTAGATCAAATGGGCAATAATCAACCAAGGCTATTTTCCTGATCTTTATCATGTAATTGTCAAACCAAAGTCATGACTTAATAATTTTATGAAATATATTTTTGTTCATGGATTGGTGTAGTCTGAGTGATTCTTGATTGATTTTAACAAAGATCACCAATGCTTTATAAGTAAGTAATATCTTTTATATTTATTTGCATGTGTGTAAAACGTAAATACAGCAAAGATTAAGGAGATTTAATATTTTGACTCAAAAATTATTATGAAAAAGGTACTGGTTGTTGAAGATGATGAAATATTAAGAGAAGATCTGGCAGAAATTTTAAGTCTGGCTAATTATAAAGTGATGACTGCAGTAAATGGCAAGGATGGACTTGAAAAAACATCCGAATTCACTCCCGACATCATTATTAGCGATATTGGTATGCCGATAGTAGATGGAATGGGGATGCTTCATATATTGAGGAATGACCCTAAAACAGAAGACCTTCCTTTTATTTTCCTAACTGCACGTAGCGATAGGAATGATTTCAGGAATGCCATGGACTCCGGTGCAGATGATTTCATTACCAAACCATTTAATGGTGATGAACTATTAAAGGCTGTTGAAACCAGGTTGAAGCGGACCGAGATTATGGGTAAGCACGTAATGGCCGGGCATAATATGTATGATACTCAATCACCTCAGTATGAGGACCCAGGCAATCTGGATACATTAATATTAAACCATGATACAATTGTTTTTCCGAAAAAACAGATAATCTATAAGGAAGGGCAGATGCCTCATTACTTATATTATATCAAAAAGGGGAAAATCCGCACTTTTAAAACACATAATGATGGTAAACAATTAGTACTTGGGCTTTTCAATCAGGGACAGTTTTTGGGACATATAGCGCTGCTTGAGGAAACCCCCTATAAGGAGATCGCACAGGCTATGGAAGAATCTGAATTGGTTTTGGTGCCAAAAAAAGACTTCGAAAACCTCATTCATCGTAACCTCTCTGTAGCCAATAAGGTGATGAAAATGCTGGCCAGGGATATAGCTGAGCATGAACAACACCTGTTGGGCATTGCTTACAATACCCTCCGGAAAAAAGTGGCATCGGCGCTTACCAGCCTGTTTCATAAATTCAGTTCAAATAAAATTGAACCTTATTATATTGATATTTCCCGCGATGAGCTGGCCTCAATTGCAGGTACAGCTACTGAATCCCTCATCCGTACGCTTACCGAATTCAAGCACGAAAAGCTTATTGACATAGTTAAGGACAACAAAATTGAAATACTTAATCCTAAAAAGCTGGAGAATTTGTTGAGGTAATGGAGTATGCAAAATTTTACTAGCTTAAAGTTAAGCATCGTATTTGTATGTAATAGTGATTTATTTAATAGCCCCGGCCCATTATGGTTGGGGTATATTTTTTAATTAATTGGTTTAGGTCAAACACATCCCTCATGTCACTCTTATAAGCTAATATAATCCCTTGTTTGAATTTCCAATTTCCAATTCCCATTTTCATAATATTTACGTAATGATAAGGTAACACCTTTCTAATAGTCTCATATATTTAAAGCCTTTAGTTTTGCTTAAAATAACACCTATTCTACTTTCTACTAAATTTTCCTATTAGCTTAATATTTTAGGTGATATTTTATAATTTCTAAACCATATATAACATGTTAAGCAAGTCAGTATCTAAGTTTTTAGCAGCTATCCTACTATCTGGGTTTTTAGTTGCTGTTGAGTCAGTTGAGGGTCAGGTTAGTATTACCAGTGGTAGCCCTGTTACCCAAAATTTTGATGGTATCGGTTCCTCAGGCACTGCAACCTTACCATCAGGTTATAAAATTGGCAGGAATGCTGCCACTTACAGCACTGCCGGTACCACTACCGAACTAGCAGCTGGTACCACTGGTACTGGTATTTTGACGGGTACCTCATCTGGTGGTTCGTATAATTTTGCTAATGGCATTACGGCATCATCTACCGATAGGTCATTAGGCTTCCTTACTACTGGTACTGCAACTGGACCTGGTTATTTGTATATGCAATTGCAAAACAATACAGGCGTATTGATTACTGACCTTACTATCAATTTCGACTACGAAAAATACCGTAGTGGTACCAGAGCTTTCGATCTCACTTTCCAGACCAGCACTGATGGTACTACTTTTGGTGGAGCTATTGCCGCAGGTGGACAGTCTTATGCTGCCGATGCTAATAATACTACAATTTCTAACCCACCAACTACCACTAGTAAATCAGTTTCATTGCCCAGTGTGAATATTGCCAATGGTGGATTTTACTATATTAGGTGGCAATATGCACCAAATAGTGGTACTACCTATACCAATGCACAGGCAATAGGTATTGATAATATATCTGTTACTGCAACCATAGGTTGTTCGGGTACACCATCTCATGCTACTGCTGCGGGTACTCCTTCTGCGGTTTGTTCGGGAAGCACTACCAGCTTATCTATTAGTGGTTTTTCTACAGGTGTTGGTATTTCATATCAGTGGCAATCATCTTCTACGGGTATCGCTGGCACTTTTGCTAATATCGCTGGTGCTACCAATACTACTTATTCATCGGGTGCATTAACCACCACTACTTATTTCCGTTGCTACACAAGGTGCACTAACAGTGGCCTTGCAGATACTTCTTCTGTTAAAACCATAACAATCAATCCATTACCAAATCCTAACATAAGCGGGGGTAAAACCATTTTTACCGGTAATGCTGCCAATCTAATATTCACAGGAGCAGCTTCTGATGTGGTTTATTATTGGAATGGCGCAAGCTCTCTAAACACTACAATCTCTGGTTCTGGTTCTTCTACAGTTGTAGTTACACCTACTGTTACTACTACCTATTCAGTTACATCTGCTACATCAGCTTTAGGTTGCACAAGTACAATAAGTGGCAGGGCAACCTATATTACGGTGATGAATCCATCGGATACTATACCAAACCGTGGTAATAATATGGGATTGGGCAATCCATCAAATGCTACTAATAATGTTACTGATTCTAATAATTATTTAATGGTAAAATCTCAGTATGCCTTGTCTTATAACAATAGCAAGGGTATGGCTAACTGGGTGAGTTGGCATCTAAGCAGTGCCTGGAAGGGTGCATCTACTCGTTGCAATTGTTTTACGCAGGATGCGACTCTTCCTGCAGGTTATTACAAAGTATCCACCGGTGATTATACAAGCACTGGTTTCGACCGTGGCCACCTTTGCCCATCTGATGATAGGGATGGCAGCGACACCGATAATAATGCCACTTTCAAAATGACTAATATGTCTCCGCAATCACCAGTTCTCAATGAGCAAATTTGGGGCGACCTTGAAGACTATTGCCGCAAACTTCTCAATCAGGGCAATGAATTATATATAATAGCCGGTGGTTATGGCACAGGTGGCAATGGCAGCAATGGCGGTACCACAAACTCATTAGCCTCTGGTAAAATCAATGTTCCATCACATTTCTGGAAAGTAATTATTGTATTACCTGTAGGTATCAATGACTCAGCAAGGGTTCACACTAATACAAGGGTTATAGCCGTAGATATGCCTAATGTGCAAACCGTGAATTCCCATACGTGGGATTATTACAGGGTGTGCATAGATACTATAGAGGCCCGTACTGGATATGATTTCTTTGCTTCTGTGCCAGATAGTGTTGAAAACATTATTGAGGCCAAGGTAGATGATGGTTCTGCAGGTATTGCTTATTGGGATTTTACAAATACCAATAATATTGCGACATTCGGTGCAACTGTTAAGAGCGATAAATTAGATACTTCAGTAGCTCTTGCTTATAATACCTTAACCAGGGGAGCAACTGCACCATCTAGCACGGGTGCGAATTGTTTCCGTACCACCGGTTTCAAAAATGAAGGGGTATCTACTTCTAATACCGATTACTACCAGGTGAAGCTAAAAGCCCGCTCTGGCTACAAGTTATCAGTAAATGGTATTGATGCCCGTTTTTCAGGTACCAACACTTTTTATGCTGCACCAGGTGTCACTTCACAATATGCATATAGCACTAATGGCACTACGTTCACTATGATTGGTGCTCCTGTAACTTCTACCGTATTATTGCCTTCTACTGTTGATTGTTCTGGTATTGGTGCTATGCAGAATTTGGCTGATACCACTACACTTTACATCCGTTATTATGCGAGCGGACAAACTACCACCGGTGGTTGGGGCTTTGCTTCATCTGATACTGGTGTTTGCGGCCTTATTATTAATGGCTCTTTAGTAGCCACAGGAGGTCGCCCTGCTATTAATTCAAACAAGGCACCACTAGCCCTAAATGAAGGTATAGAATTAAACATCGCTCCTAATCCATTCACCGGAGATATAAAGCTTTCCTACAAATCAGCCACCGACCAGCCATTAACCCTCAATATTTATAATCTTGCCGGTACAGTGGTGTATTCCCGTCTACTTGAATTGGCAACAGATGACATTTACCTGCAACTCAATAATATTCCTGCAGGTAATTATATCCTTTCCCTTCAATCCGATAATACCAGGGTAGTAAGGAAAATTGTGAAACAATAGAATATGTCTAGAATTTTTTAAACTACACAATCGCACTGGGTTTCTGGTGCGATTTTTTTCTTTAGTCCCAAAAATCATAGACTTATTACATGTTAGTATCTCGCTTGGTTTAAGAATATTGCGCATAGCGAGTTTAATGGTAATTGAATAAATACTTCTTTTCGAAAACGTATTTAGCTGCCCTCTGGATACTTGCTATATTTTGCATACCAACCTTCGTCAGAATAGGCTTCCCCATGTATACCGTCGCTAAGATCTACAATATTTTGGCCATCAACTAAAATTTGGATATCATTCTCAAAGTCAGCCTTCTCTTGCAAAGCGAATAAAAAGTCATGGATTGCTGCGTCAATGGAGATAATAACTGTCTTTTTTACCAATTCCTTTTGGTCTTCTGATAATTCAGAAAGGTCAGCTTGTAAATTGAGTAATGCGGGTGCTTTAAATTCATCTTTCAAAAGCCTTTCTGCATTCCTAATTCCTTTGTCCCGTAAATTCTCTACCAGGAATTTCCCGAATTTGTCAAGTTGATTTTCTGTCTCCATCTGTTTTTTTTAATAAAGATAATAAGTATTGTCTATGCAGCATTTCTTGGAACCTGGGTTATTCTATAACACTTCAATTTTTGATTTGTAAAGTTGCCTATTTGAGCATTGATTTTGTATTTTTTATTATCCTAAAAAGAAACAATTATAGTCACCTTTAGTCACAGTGAGGATATATATATCAAAAGCAACTATTAGATACAAGTGGAGTTATTATAATATTTACTTGTTTGGTTGATTTGCTGTTTTGTATTTGAATATTTGAAAAAGGTGCATATTTTTGATTGTTTTAAAAATATTCTCCAAATGAAATACCATCTGATCACTGCTTTTTTAATAGTTTTTGGATTTGCAAACGGTCAAATTACTAATTTTCCTGAACGATCATTTAGATATTTTGGAAAGATAATTGATAACAATACTAGAATTGGACTTGAAAATGTTCAATTGATATCAGCCATGACAAGTTCGGTTTTGACGATATCTGATAAGAATGGAAATTTCACTTTCTTGGGAGATAAGGAAAATGACACAATATTCGTTTACTCCTATGGTTATTATATTCAAGGATTTTCAATTAAACCTCGGCAAGAAAATAATCTTTCATTACATCGGTTAAGTATCGAATTAACTGAGACTAAAATTTCAGCTAAACCAATAGATCCATATGAGATTATTGTGAATGTCAAGAAGCATTATGATACAAACTATTTAGTGTCTACATCCAATTATACTCAATCAGGATATGTTAATATAAAATACTCTAATTATGACACATTCCAATTTAATACTGATTACATTGTTGATGTCATGAACGCTGCAAATAGAAGTGTTTTTGGATTTGAAATAATTGAAAAACGAACGAATATCGATAACCCAATCTTTCTGACTACAATCGGCTATCCCTATGCTTCAATTCCAAGAGTTATGCATTTAGATATTGCGAAATCAATGTTCCTATATAATGAGTATAAAAAATATGTGTATACGTTTGTGAAAAGTGTTTTAGATAATAACTATGGAAAATTATTAGTGATTAATTGCAAACCAAAGAAGCGTTTGAGACTGAGTTCTTCATATGAAAAAGATGCTGACGAGGAATTGATTATTAGAGAAGAGGATTATGCAATTATCTCTTTAAGGAGAAAATCAACCAGGAATATTGAAAAATTGCAACGGATAACCGAAAAACAATACCATGAAGGATCTCAGAATTGGACAATTATGCCGGATGGAGAGTCTTATGACATAATTTGTAATTATGAAAAAGATAGCCTTTTCAATAAATATATACTCAAATATTGCAGTTACTCATTCATGGCAAACGGCAAATCAAATGCAACAAATCAAAATATTCAGATTTATGAAAACCTCTCTTTTTATGGATTAAATTTACGCCCTGCCAATTCGGAAAACAATAAATACGATTTTAAGGATTCGTTTAGTGAGGTTAAGTATCATCCCGACTTTTGGAAGAATTTCGCACTACCTTCAACCTCGCCCGGTAAATAGATACCAATGGCAGAATCCAATAGTTCCCTCTAATCCTGTTATTTGTGTTATATTTATTATGCGTTTGGCTCAATTGAATCCAATTCATATTATATTTCCGCTCTTGATGATGTGATAATTTGTGCAGGTAGTTTGTCCTTAGACTTGGGCTTTTGTCTTCAAATGTCTGTTACAGGCTAATGTAGTAGACACGAGTGATCCTGCAATACATGCACCAGGGGGGCATAAACACAATGTCCTTGTCATAACCAGCAATGGTAGAAAGCAACTATAACATAGGAAAGGAGTTTTTTACCACCTTTAATTATATTGACGGTGATATATTGGTAGTAGAACTGCCTGACCTTAACTTGTTCTTACCTTCATTCTATACCACCATTTTCAAGATCAGATATTTTATGCTTGTCCCGTCCTGATACAACCTTTTCAATTGAGTTGATAACGAGTGACATACTAAAGGCGAATAAAATCATAACTGCTCCCATAACTACCTCCCTGTTTATAGTGTTTACAATAGTTTCTTAATTTTTATACCGAAAATTTCGTGCCAGATTTAAATTCTCTGAAAACAATTTCTCAAAATCGAATTCATCTATGAAAAAATGGGGTGTAATCTTGCCTGCGTTGTCACCCCTCTTTTTTGGCCTGTCCGCAGTGGTGAAAGAGGGGCCCAGGGCTGTTGCATTCTGTTTTTATTGGCTAAAAAATCCCGAAGGGATGATATTATTATAGAAAAATGATCATTTTTAAAGCTTTAAACCCCGGAGGGGTGACA
>CAIWHI010000950.1 GCA_903912435.1 uncultured Bacteroidota bacterium
CAATTGTGGCGTGCAGACCTCAGTACAGCATGGTTCAGTACTTCGGAAACAGCTACCGAACAGAATCTGCTACTACAAATACAGGGCGAAACAAATATGAGTGATAACGATAGTTTAGTATTGACTGTTGGGGTGGAATTCGGTGCTGCACTTTCTGCTAATTTGATCAGGCCCGTTACGAATGCAGGTGCGGCTAAGATCATGGTGGTAGCATGAGGGAAATTGCATTTATGGAAGTATTCTCTTAAGCTTGATTGTAATTAATGAGATGTCAACCCTGAGGCTCTCGAAGGGTGAAGTTTAAAAACTGGATCGTGTTCATCATGCTTCGAGAACCTCACCATGACAATAACTTCTCGTTAATATAAACCTAATGTCAGCTTAAATTCTCAAAAGTTGAATTTTAAAAATGAGTTTTATGAATCTTGCTTCGAGAACCTCAGCATGACATCACAATCCTTATTTAAACGAGATTGCCCTTCTCCTTTATCTTTGCCGCATGACTAAAGTTTTTTTAAAACGCAAAATTGCCAATAGAGTATTTAACGGACATCCCTGGATCTTTAATAATGAAGTGGAAAAAATAGTGGGCGATGTTACAGCCGGCGATACGGTTGATGTTTGTTACAATGACGGAAAGTTTTGTGGAAGAGGTTATATCAATCCTAAATCACAGATAGTTGTTCGTCTACTGACTAGAAAGAAAGAAGATATCAATGAACAGTTCTTTTATAACAGGATCTTACAGGTATGGCAATACCGTCAAAAGATCGGCTATACCGAAAACTGCCGATTGATATTTGGTGAAGCAGATGAAATGCCTGCATTGATCATTGATAAGTTCAATGATTATTTTGTGCTGCAAACTCTTTCATTGGGCATGGATCTTTGGAAGCCCGCCATTGTAAAAGCACTACAGCAAATATTCAATCCCAAAGGGATCTACGAACGCAATGATGTTCCCGTGAGAGAGTTGGAAGGACTGGAACAGATTAAAGGTTTTTTATCGGAACCATTCGATACGAATATCATCATCCATGAGAACGGATTAAAATTTCGAGTGGATATTGAGAACGGACAAAAGACAGGATACTTTTTAGATCAGCAGGATAATCGCAGAGCCATTCAGCACATTGTAAAAGGTGCTGATGTACTCGGAGCATTTACTTACACAGGTACATTCGAAATCCATGCCGCTCATTATGGGGCAAAATCTGTTTTAGGAATTGACATTAGTGAGAACGCTGTGGAACAAGCCAATAAAAATGCTGCACTCAACGGATTGGACAGTATCTGCAAATTTGAAGCGATGAATGCATTTGATGTATTGAAACAATGGGGTAAAGATGGCAGGCTGTATGATGTTGTGATGCTGGATCCTCCTGCATTTACAAAGAGCAGAGAAAATATTCAGAAAGCAATAACCGGGTATAAAGAGATCAATTTACGCGGCATGAAATTGATTAAGAACGGGGGTTTTTTAGTGACTTCAAGCTGTACCAATCTCGTACATCCTGAAATGTTCTTTCAAACAATAGAAATGGCTGCAAAAGATGCCAGAAAAAAAATACGGCAGGTGGTCTTTAATGCGCAGGCAAGTGATCATCCAATCGTTTGGGGAATGGAGAATACGAATTATTTGAAGTTTTTAATTGTGGAAGTGACGGATAAATAATTGAAGAAAGATTCAAGTTACAAGTTGCTAGAGACAAGGTTCAAGA
>CAIWHI010000951.1 GCA_903912435.1 uncultured Bacteroidota bacterium
CGACCTGTTTTGAGTTGATCCAAGGCTTTGTTCTTCACCTCTTCGTAGTCAAACTCAAACAATTTGCTTGTTTTTTTCATTTACCGTGTTTTTAAAGTTCCACTATTTTGCGGACTTTGACACAGTTTGTTTTACACCCTCTGCTCATCTATGGTAATGAAAAAAATAAGCATTATTTCTTCTTTTTCAGCTTTTTATAATAGGAACGTCCTACTTCCAAATTCAATGGTTCGTCAGCCTCATCTTCCATTAATTTATATAGGCCGTAATTTTCTAAGGTGTCTTCAATTTTCTTAAATGTATTAAGGCTTAACTGAACCGCAATTTTATTATTGCTACTATCAGTCACATAATTCGGTTTTAGATCAAGCATAAATGTGTATTTAAGGTAAAATACGGACTTTCTTATCAAATGGTGATATATTTGGTTTTACACAATGTTTTTTTTCTATGGCCTCCATAATGATAAATACCTACTTGGATAGAATTTTGCCCAAATAAATTTCGACTAAATCATTTCCAATATAATTGCTACCTTGCATACAGGTTAATTTACTTACTATGAAACAGATAAATTTTTTTCTTACCATTGCCGCTATTTTATTTTGCACATTGGGCAGTTGCACTTATTCAAAAGTCGTGGAAGTGGTACCTATTAATGATTCGTTAATTGTCATGAAGGCAAAGACTAACAATGTTTCTTACATTGCTATGCGTGGGTTATCAACTCAAAATTTTTATCAACTAACGCTACAATCAACAACTAATAATAATCGCGAAATTTATATTAATATTACTAATTTCAATGGTAAATTAGGCTTTTTCCATATTGGAAAGTTGGGCATTGATTCATGCACAGCTACATATTCTGAAAATGGGATAACTCATAATTCATTATATGGCGAGGTAAATGTAATGCAAGCAAATCCCTATTATTTAGGTGCATTTAATTTTACCTGTTCCGATTCTGAAAAAGTGGATAGTGGCTACTTTAGGATAAACCCCTAATAATTATCAGTTTTACTTTTTACTTTTATTTTTTCAAAAGATAGTTAGCGGTTACTTTACGGATGTAACCCTAACAATTATCAGTTTTACTTTTTTACTTTTAACTTTTACCTTAAATAGTGTAATTGCCAATTTGTTATATGAACTGAAAACTATTGTATTCATCTTACATTAACACATTTTTACCACACTATTTCGATTTTACTCCTTACCTTTGCCGCCATTTTAGGTTGGGCATAGTCTATGTCGGAGAAATATAAAGAATTTAAGGGGTTAAATATGCCTGCCATTGAGAGCGAAATTCTCGCCAAATGGAAAGAAGAGCATTGTTTTGAGCAGAGTGTTTCTCTCAGGGAAGGTGCTGTGCCATTCGTATTTTACGAAGGGCCACCAAGTGCTAATGGTATGCCTGGTATCCACCATGTTATTTCGCGCACGCTTAAGGATATGATTTGCAGGTACAAAACCATGCAAGGTTTTCAGGTGCAGCGCAAAGCAGGATGGGATACACACGGTTTGCCTATCGAGCTATTCGTAGAAAAAGAATTGGGGATTACTAAAGAAGATATTGGTAAAAAAATAACCATAGAAGATTATAACAAAAAATGCCGTGAGGTAGTAATGCGTTATAAGGACAAGTGGGAGGAAATTACCGAGAAAATGGGTTATTGGGTAGACATGAGCGACCCTTATGTCACCTTCGACAACAAGTATATCGAAACACTTTGGTGGGCACTCAAGGAGCTTTATAAGAAAGATTATCTCTATAAAAGTGTAAGTATCCAGCCATATTCGCCTGCAGCAGGAACAGGACTAAGTAGCCATGAGCTGAACCAGCCTGGTACTTATAAGGATGTACGTGATACTACAGTTGTTGCAATGTTCCGGCTCATTAATAAAAATGAGGCTGGAGATTTGCAACTGCTTAATCCTGTTCAGGCCGAATTGCACCAATTAGCTTTGAATGCATGGGAACCCTATGTTTCTATGCCTGTGGGCGGTGGTTTACTACCTGCCGAAAAAGCTGCTGAGGTATATTTTATGGCCTGGACCACAACTCCATGGACCTTACCAAGCAATTGCGGTCTGACCGTTGGCCCAAACATAGATTATGTTCTGGTGCAGACTTTCAATCCATATACCCATCAGCCAACCAATGTGGTTCTAGCAAAAAATCTGCTAGGTAAATATTTCAAACCAGAGGGTCAGGAATTCGACTTTTCAATTTATA
>CAIWHI010000952.1 GCA_903912435.1 uncultured Bacteroidota bacterium
GCCCTGCGGTGAAACCTGAGGTTTATTTATGATTAGTAATGAGAACCCCAGCGGGGTTCAATGTATTAGTATAATGTTGAATCTTTTTCAATTTTAAATCCCCCTCCTCCCTCATTTTAACGATAACATAGCCAAAAGATACTATAAGCAAGGAGAAAAATAGGCCCTCGTTCCGTAACTTCGCGGCATTATGTTGATGTCATTACAAAATATTTCATTTTACTTTGGCGCAAGGCCAATTCTTGAAGAGGCAAACTGGCAAATAAGTACTGGTGAACGCATTGGTTTAGTAGGTGTAAATGGTGCAGGCAAGTCAACCCTCCTGCGCCTCATGACCGGGGCTTATACCCTGGATAGTGGTGTGATCAACAAACCTAAGGACGTGAGCCTGGGCTTTTTCAACCAGGACCTCCTCAGCTTCTCTACCAGCGATTCTATCCTCAAGGTAGGTATGCAGGCCTTCGAGAAAGCCATGGAAGTAGAAAAAGTAATGGAACGCATCATACATGAGCTGGAATCAAAACCCGATGATGAGGACCTTCTAGACGATTATAGCCATGCCCTGCACGATTTTGAAGTAGCCGGTGGTTATGAAATGGAGCACCGCACAGCCGAGGTTTTAGAAGGCCTTGGCTTCTCTACTGCCGACCTCCAGAGGCCCTACGACCAGTTTAGTGGGGGATGGCGTATGAGGGTTTTGCTGGCCAAAATGATGCTGCAACAACCCGAGTTACTCCTCCTTGATGAGCCTACCAACCACCTTGACCTTCCATCTATCGAGTGGCTGGAACGCTACCTCATCAGCTACCCCGGTAGTGTGGTAATCGTATCGCATGACAGGTATTTCCTGGACCGTATGGTAACCAAGATAGTAGAAGTTTGGCAGCGCGACCTGGTACAGTACAGCGGTAACTACAGCTTCTTCCAGAAGGAAAAAGTAGAGCGCATGGTGCTGCAACAAAGAGCATTCGAAAACCAACAGGATTATATCAAACAACAGGAGCGCTTTATTGAGCGTTTCCGTGCCAAGGCCACCAAAGCCGCCGCTGCACAGAGTGCCATAAAAAGGTTGGATAAGCTCGACGTTATTGAAGCACCGGATTCCTCAGTGCCAGTAATGAATATCAACTTTGATATTGCAGTGCAGCCCGGCAAGGTTATTTGCGAACTAAAAGGAGTGAGCAAAAGCTATGGCCCATTAACCATATTGAAAAATGCAAGTGCCGAAATAGTAAGGGGCGATAAGATAGCCCTGATAGGTGCCAACGGTAAGGGTAAATCTACCCTGTTGCGTATCATCACCGGTCAGGAAACCTTTGATGGGGAGCGCAAATGGGGCCATAATGTAGAAGAAAGTTTTTATGCCCAGCACCAGCTCGAAGCCTTAACTGTAGAGCACGAGATATTGGAGGAAATGAAACTTTGCGGCAGTGGTAAGAACGAACTGGAGTTAAGGCAACTCTTAGGCTGCTTCCTGTTTAGTGGCGATGATGTGTTTAAGAAAATCAAGGTACTATCGGGTGGTGAAAAGGCAAGGGTAGCCCTGGCCAAGGTAATAGCAGCAAAAGGCAACTTCCTGCTGCTGGATGAGCCTACCAACCACCTGGATATGCAGAGTGTGGAAATGCTAATAGATGCCCTCAACAAATACAAGGGTACCCTGATAATAGTAAGCCATGACCGTTATTTCATTAGCCGCACCGCCAATAAAATATGGAATATCGAAGACGGTGAAATCAACGAATTCAACGGCCCATACGATGAGTGGGTGCAATGGAAAGCCGACAAGCTAAAGCGTGAGCAAGCCAATGCCGCCCCCCCTGTAAAAAAAAATGATGTGCAGGAGAAGAAAGAGGAAAAGCCTGCACCTAAGCCAAACGTAAGCAACGACCAACTCAATGCACTGAAAAACGAGCTAAAAAAACAGCAAAAACTGGTGCAAAAACTGGAAGAAGACATCAATAATCTGAAGAAGGAAGCCACCACGCTTGAAGCCAAGCTTGCCGACCCTACCTTCTACAACAACAAAACCGAATTCCTGAAAGTAGACGACCTCTACCGAAAAAATACCCAGCGCCTCCAGCAACTCAACAAAGACTACGACAAAGCCTTTGAACAGGTTATGGAGTTAGAGGAGAAGATAGGGTAGGAAATTATATAATAGATGAAATTCCGGATGTTCTGTTATGGGGTATCCGGAATTTTTTTTGTTTTGGTCATGTTTCTATCACATGGTGCGGGTGTTCTGCCAGTATTACCCGTGTCTACTAAATCAGCCTGTCTATGTCAGGAATTCTTAGTACAAAATCCACAGTAAAATTTACCCAGGCCAATTCTAAAGATATACATTCAGAGCTAACTTTAGGAAGAGGATCAAATCTAAATTACACCGGCAATGTTCATTCTATTAGAAGTCATTTCCTGGATTCAGAGTTTATTTTATACCCAATACAGCCCTGGCATTATAAGATACCAAAAAATCAGGATGGTTTATGTATGATCTAATATAATCATTAATTTTCTTATCATTAAATTTTGCTGCATAATAAAATGATAATATCAATGTATAATAATCATCGAACATTTGGAGTGCATTTAAAGCAATATGAATGAATTCATGATTTTTATTCAGGCGATATATTGAAAACGCTATTCTAATCTTACTTACAAGATTCGAAGTATTATTCAATACATTCATCATTAAAGGTATCGATTTAACCGACTTCAGATAGGCTAATGCTTCAATCATCATAATATCGGGTATTGTATCATTTTGTAGTCGAAAGATTAATTCTTCTTCAAGTGCTTGCTTTTCTATTTCGTCAAGTTTGTCAATCAAACCCGTATTTGAAAATCCCTCCCTATCTAAAAGATTAATTGGTGGGATAAAGATGTTAATGTCGATTTTATACATTTTTTTGGTATTGGCGGGAGAAGTACAAATGTAAAAGTAGTTTATAATTCCAATTCAAATCCTTGTTACCGGTGTTTCACAAAGATTACCCGTGTCTAATAGCTCATTTGGTATACTACAGGATTTCATCTTTCCACAATTTTTCTTTCCAAATGTTTAATTTATTATTTCATCCCACCTTTGTGGTGGCATATGAATTGTACCAAATCGCATAATTCAAAAGAAATAGTACTCTTACAATTGAAAAAATCCTCCTTGTCCTAATATCCTAAGAATCTATCAGCCGCCGCAGCCTTTTCTACAAAGTAGGCATAGTTCAAGACAAAAATTGGGGCAAGAATGGGGCATTTTGGGAAATTAGGAAAACGTACATATAATTAACAATCAATAATTTGCACCAGAACCATTGCCCCATATTGAAAAATTTGTATTTTCAGGAATTGGGGCATTGTCCCAGCGGGACAACCGGTTTGTAGCAAAAATGTAAGAAAAAAGAGGATTTGCCCCAGAGGGGCTACCGGTTTGTAGTAAAATTTTAAGGAAAAGGTTATCTGTCCCAGAGAGACTACCGGTTTGTATGGGTCATTTTAATCAAAATTAAAAGCTTCAATCAAAGGTTTAGATAAATTCAAGACAAAAAACTGCGGCAACAATGGGGCATTTTTTGAAATTATGAAAACGCACATGTAATTAATAATCAATAATTTGCAACAGAGTCATTGCCCCATATCGAAAAATAGTTATTTTCAGAAATTGGGGTATTGTGGAAATTGAGGGAGATTACATGCATAGGTATACCACCATATATCTTGAAAATCCTTAAATCCTGGCTATCCTGGTTCAAGACAAAAATGCGGTAACAATGGGGCATTTTGTGAAATTGCAAAAACGCACATGTAGTTAACAATCAATAATTTGCAACAGAGTCATTGACTCATATCGAAAAATTTGTATTTTCAGGAATTGGGGCATTGTCGAATTTGGAGGAGATTATATGCATAGGTTTACCACCGCACATCCTGAAAATCCTTAAATCCTGGCTATCCTGATTCAAGACAAAAATGCGGTAACAATGGGGCATTTTGGGAAATTGCAAAAACGCACATGTAATTAACAATCAATTATTTGTAGCAGAACTAATGCCCCATATCGTAAAATACTTTTTTTTAGGATTTGAGACATTTATTAAAATGGTGCCACCACAATTCCTAAAAGCATATCCTGAGATTGCTAAGACAACAGAAAACTACCAGCACTTACGTATGAGTAAAGCATGCATCATCAAAAAAATGTGGTCTTTATATATTGCTAATAACAATCTTAATATTACTTTTGTGGTAATTATAAAAAATAAGATGAGAATTCAATTGGTTATTTTATTCGTAGTGGTTCAGCTTTTATTTGTAGAAATTGGGCATGCGCAACCAGGTTTACTCCCCGAGAACGCCAGCAATATCCTGGATCTACATAAAAAAGGCAAAAAGGGCCATCTTGACCTGGAATTGAACTTAGGAATATGCTATTTCCCAATTTATGATTTGGGGGCTAATGGGGCTTATAAACTAGATGGGCAAAAGTTGATGCATTCTGATATTCAATATTATTGCGCTTTACCAGGTCAAAGGGTATTTGCGAAATATATAACAGACCCTACTGATCAGGCCTGGGTTGCTACTTTCACAGGGACCTATTGGAGGGAAAACGGCTTTAATAGAAAGAAAAAATTGCAATTTCTGCTAGGTCTTACTCACGACAAAGCCCAAACTAATAATACCTCTGGTAACCAGCCCTTATTTAGATTTAATGATGGCGGGGGCGAAATAACCTTATTGGCAAGCTATGTATGGCAATTTGGAGATAGCATTAGAAATGTAACTCGCGATACCAAAAATCATTTGATAATAGAGTTGAGTTTTCAGGCGGGACCTATATTTTCAATCAATGAGGATGCTTTTATTATTGATTACAACGGGAATCATATTACCAACCAGATTCCTGCCACTACTAAATTATCGGATAGGCGCTTTGAGGGTTATGGTTTTGTAGCTAATGTGCATAGTGTTTTTGGGTATAGGGTTGGAAAATTGAGTTTTACAACCGGATTAAATTTGGGGATTGAAGGGCAACACCATATGGTGGCGGCTAAGGTAAATGACGATTACGGTCACAAACTTACGGTTAATACATTTGGAGTATTTATTACTCCTTTGTTTAATGTTGGTTATAAGTTCAGATGATAAATAATCTAAAGGGCAATGACAAAAGCAATACTTTTTATCAATATCCTGCTTCTAGTTACATTAGGGGCATTGGGGCAAAATGGCAACAAAACCACCAGAGATGCAATACGCACCAGGGTAAAATATGGTAAGGCTATTAAGCAAAATAGCTATAATTTAAAATTGAATACAGTGGATACTTCGCGCACTTTTAGTGATTTTACTGCTACTAATAAAAAAAGGAATGCACTATTAGAGAATAAGTTTGATATGGTACATAGAAGGGCAACATATTCTGTTAGTAGCGGTTATAGATGTCCGGGTGGTACCATTAGCCTTAAATTTGAAGATCGGTTTATCCCTCTTAATACACACTTACAACCAGGTATTTCGGTAGGATTTTCACCGATTTCTGGGCTTCGTCTTAGCGGTGGACTGACATGCTTCTTGATAGGCGAAAAACACAAATATATGCCATTGATTAATGCCCAATATATTTTTTCAAGTGGGAATCGTTTAGCAAGTACAATTAAGGCAGATAGTTTTTACTGTATTACTGGAAAAGGTAAATACCTTAACCTATCGGCCGGAATGAAATTAAAGCCATGGGCCAGAAAAAATGAAATTGCCTCACAGAGGCCTGAAATATCAGAATTATTGAATTTTAAAGTGCTGGTAGGGTATTCGTTTTTGCTGCAGCACCCCGGTATTGATTCATTACCTCAACCACAAAATGGCTGGGACTTTAAAATGAATACGATCCGTGAACACCTAAGCAGTGGATTGTTTTTGGAAGTAAATTTTGGTATTGATATTCCTTATATAAGAGAAACAAAAGTTGAATTAGCCGAAGAAGCAGATTTGAAAAATTAGGAGTACAAGAATATTGTATATGGTGTTCATTAAAGAAAATTATTCATGTCATAAACTTCTACAAAACCTAATTCAGACAAAAAATGGGGCAACAATGGGGTATTTTGGGAAATTATGAAAACGTACATGTAATTGACTATCAATTATTTGTAACATAATCATTACCCCATATCGAAAAATATTTATTTTCAGAAATTGGGGCATTCCCTCGAAAATCGCCCCGAACGCCGTTGTTGGTGTTTTCACCAACAACCATCGAGGTTAGCCGAAAATGTTATAACAGTACTTTCTAAACGAAGTCGCATTATGAAAGGATTGTTGGTGAAAACGCCAACTAGGGCGGAGGAAATCATAGCCATCACAAAATCAGCTTCATCACAGTTCAAGACAAAAAACTGGGGCAACAATGGGGCATTTTGGGAAATTAGGAAAACACACAAGTAATTAACAATCAATAATTTGCACCAAAACCATTACCCCATATTGGAAAATTTGTATTTTTAGAAATTGGGGCATTGGGGCATTTGAATGAGATAATATGTATAGGTCTACCACCGCACATCCTGAAAATCCTTAAATCCTGGCTATCCTGATTCTGACAAATTTTGTAGCATTCAAAGAAAATTGTATTTTTACTTCTATGAACTTCTCACCAATAATCATATCAGCCTTGCTTCAGGGTATAGCTATTGGCGGTCTGGGACCAGCTATAGCCAATTACAAAACATATACACCTGCGCATGAGGCATTTCTAATTATTGTAGGCTGTGTGCCACTACTCATCAGTATGTGGATTAGGTTCAGAAATACAAAGCCTGGTAAAAAGGACTTGGTTCGCTTTTTTGCACCGCTGGTTCTTGGCCTTGGTGCAGGTCTGGCGGTGTATCAATTACTTTAATAAGTATTAGGTAGCTTAATAGTTGATTTCCTACAAATGCCTGATGGCAATTTTATCCCCAATATTCATTGCCCATTCCCTATATTAGCAAATTGGAACAGGCTAATATGAAGCAGGATACAAATCAGATATACAATTCCCCGTTCAATATCGCTGTGCTGGTAGCAGGGATAGGCTTTTTTATTGATGCTTTCGATTTGTTCCTGTTTAATGTTTACCGAATCCCCTCGCTCAAAGACCTGGGCCTCAGTGGCAATGAGTTGATGCTTACAGGCGAGCGACTGCTATCTATCCAGATGGCCGGAATGATGATAGGCGGGATTATCACTGGTATGATTGCTGATAAATTGGGTAGGCAAACGGCTCTATACGGTTCTATCCTGCTCTACTCATTAGCCAATTTTTCCAATGCCTTTGTACACGATGTCAATACCTATGCCATCATCCGGTTTTTGGCCGGGGTGGGGTTGGCAGGTGAACTGGGTGCCGGTATTACCCTGGTGTCAGAAAGTATGTCGGTGGAGAAACGGGGCTATGGCACTATTTTGGTGGCTACCCTGGGTGCCCTTGGTGCAGTGACAGCAGGGCTAATTGGCGATTACCTCCCATGGCGGCAGGCATTTATGGCGGCCGGGGTGGCAGGCAGTATTTTGCTGGTTTTGCGCATGAAATCGCATGAACCGTCAATGTTTATGACTACCAGAGACACCCATGCAACCCGTGGCTCATTAATTCTCCTATTCTCATCGGGTAGGCGCATACGCAAATATCTCGCTTGTATATTTATGGGCATACCTATATGGTATAGTGTGGGGCTCCTCATCACTCTCTCGCCCGAGATAGCGAAATTGCACGGCATTACGGGTTTGAAACTATCCACCTGTTTTATATTGTTTCAGATAGGTATTACAAGCGGGGACCTGTTGAGTGGTATTTTGAGCCAGGTTTTTAAAAGCAGGAAGAAGATATTGCTTACTTTTATGACATTAGGAGTTTTGGCCACTATTAGTCATTTCATCTTGATAAATGGTGGGCAGCAAATTAATA
>CAIWHI010000953.1 GCA_903912435.1 uncultured Bacteroidota bacterium
CAAAAAGGGTTAATGTAAATAATAAGTCTACATGGGTTAACCTAAATAATAATCGTATTCATCACATTACTAAGTAGCCATGGCTTTTAAGCCGGGGTAAGAAATGATATATGATGTGGCTTTAGCCAAAATAAACGCATGCCGACATCAAAAGAATACGGACTATATTTACAATTGTCCCGATTTCAAAGGTAATTGAAATAAGGTTAGAGATACTTTCAAAATTGAAAGGCATAGATTGATTGGTGAATTGAAGAAAGGAATACGAGGACGCCCTGATAAGGGCACAATATATTAGCCCAGGGCATCGCCCTGGGTGTCGAGGTTAGAAGGGTTCAACAGCCCTGAAAGGGCGCAATCTTAGAGCGATGGGCATCGCCCATCGAAACGAAAGGGTATCGATATACATTTAGAAAATTTGCAAAACCCAAGAATAAATGACTTGCGCCTTGTGGTTTAATAACATTTCATGTCCATTTGCTATAATAATATCACCCTTTCAGGGTTCAACTTTTGTGCGGTATGTATTTCTATAATAATATCAACCCTTCGGGTTTTGAAAAATTTACGTTCCTTGATTGATTCCCCCGCCCTCCGAAAAATAAATACCCAATTCGATGGATTTTATGCAAAGTGAGGATGCCAAAATAATTCCTAAAAAGTTGAATGGTTATTTTTTTTATAGGAGGCGCAAAATCTGCGAATAGCGACCCTTTAAAGACTTTTGCATCGATGTTGAAATGGAAAAGAATGGTCAAACTTTAGGAATTATTTTGGCATCCTCACTTACCTAGTTAACTTTGCCCCCACATTACATGGCGGTATTTCACGACATACATCAATTACCTGAATTTAAGAATGCGGTACTGACCATCGGTTTTTTCGATGGTGTACATAAAGGCCACAAAGTAATACTCAATGAGGTGTGCAAACACGCCAACCAAATGAACGCCACCAGCGTATTACTCACCTTCGAACCTCACCCCCGCAAGCTACTTTATCCCGACCAGCCACTGGGCATCATTACCCCCCTGCACAAAAAACTGGAACTGATAGAAGCCGCCGGAATTGAAAACATAGTAGTGGTGCCATTTACCCGACTTTTCAGCCAGCTCACTGCCGATGAGTATATCCGCAATTTTATGGTGGGACTCTTCCATCCCGGTAGTATAGTGATAGGTTATGACCACCGTTTTGGCCACGACCGAAAGGGGAATATAGAACTAATGAAGCAATATGCACCCATCTACAACTACAGCCTCACCGAAATACCAGCCCAGCTGATTGACGAAGCCGCAGTAAGCAGCACCAAGATAAGGAATGCGCTCCAGAGCGGAATGGTAGCAGATGCAGCACAAATGCTGGGCCGCAATTATACATTTACAGGTAAGGTAGTGCATGGCCAGCAACTGGGCCGCACAATAGGCTACCCCACAGCTAATATAGAGCCCGATGATAAAGACCAGATAATACCCGGCCTGGGCATCTATGCAGTAAGGGTAAGCCACAAGGGCCACCAGCACAATGGCATGATGAGCATAGGTTACAACCCCACCGTCACCAACCAAAAGATATTGCGCATAGAAGCCAATATCTTCGATTTCAACAAAGACATTTACGGTGAAACCATAGAAATAACCATGGTGCAAAAACTCCGTGAAGAGCAAAAATTCGCCTCCCTCGATGCCCTCAAATCCCAATTGCACCAGGATAAACTCGATATACTAAGGGTGTTGGGGAAGGAATTGGGGTAAATTCCTGATCGCCATTGTTGGTGTTTTCACCAACAATCCTTTCGTTTAACAAATTCGATTAGAAGCCTGGGACAAGATTTGACAAATTCAAAATTTGTCAAATCTCCACTTCATGCCATAATGCCCCATTTTTAGAAAAATAAATTTTGGGAAAATGGGGCAATGGTTCTGTTGTAAATAATTGATTATTAATTACATGTAGTGTTATTTAATTTTCAATAATGCCCCATTGTTGCAAGAAGTGGGGCATTTTAGACAATTGTTGGTGAAAGCACCAACGGATATTGATTCATTAAGAAAATATATTATATTTCAACTACATTCGATTGATAAAACCAGGTAAGACGGGAATCTTTTATAAAATCCAATATAGATGTTTTACTTCCTGCATTTTCATTTGTTAGCTCAATGTAATAGGTATAAGGTGTTATTTTAAAACTTAATATCCTACTTGTAGGTTTTGTTTTAACAAATGTAAGATGATGTACATTTCGAACAAAAAGAGATTTAGATGAAGTGTCAATGATTTCTTTCCGAGTAATTGCGTCAATGGTTTTAAATTTAAGTTTTTCTCCATACATGTTGCTCAGTAATCGACAAGGAATAATTCCTGTAATAAAAATATTAGAATATTTCCTTGAGTCAGGCAAAACCAAAACCTTTATTGAATCGCAATCCATTGATGAGTCGGTTTTTGAGATGCAGGTGGAATCAATTATATATGTTTCAGCTTTGTAGTACCTTTTTACAATTAATTTCTCATATACTTTGTCTTGCAATTCAAGGGAGTTATATTCTTTTATTCTGTGTTTATTGCCTTCTTGGTCAATTACAGAATAGTAATGATAATTACATGACGATGCGAAAATCAATACAATTAGGTTGAAGAATAGAATATTTCGTCTTAATCTTTGCATATTCTAAATCAAATATAGGTAAATTATTATAGGGAATTGAATTTGCCATTGTAGGTGTTTTTACCAACAATTCTTTCATATAACAAATATAATGTTGGCAAAGGACAATTTTTATAAGCTTACACTTGTGTTTATTTGTGAAAACGCCATTAAAGTCGTAAAATTGATAAGCTATCGTAATTGGTAGAATAGTTTTTATTGTTCATTTTGAAAACGACTTTGCAATGATTAAATCATATGAATGCATTTTGATTATTCTATGTTTAAGTGCGATACAAGTGGAATCACAAATACCCACTAGCGTACATTTAGACACAATCAGGGAGAAAGGACAATTTACAATATATCAGACCATTGATTATGATCATCATACTAACTCAGTAGATACTTTTGATTTTTATTATATTGGAACAGTAAGTAGATATTATAATAATGGGATTTTGAAAGAACGAAAATTTTCATTTGGTGATCATGTTTATGGCAATCATGAATCCTATTACCCTAGTGGTAAATTAAATGATATTTATGTATACGCCTATGATAAAGGGTATAACCTTTATATGAAGTTCTTTGAAAATGGCCTAGTGAATTACTACGGGAAATATGTAAAAGCAAAAGAATTATATTATAATGCTGATACGAGTTTCTTAGGCGATACAATTGGTGGTAGTTTTCATTATTTGATTACTTGCACTGAAAATCCTGAATTTGTTAAGGACGGAAACTGGTTTTATTGGGATAGTACTGGTAAGCTATTAAAAACAGTTCTTTGGAAAGAAGATAGAGTAATAAAGGAATATTAGGGTTTCCGACATAGAACTGAGGTTTTCTAGGTGACTTTTTAGGTCCAACTATACCATAAATTGGTTATAAAGTAACCGAATAGATTTAATAACCATTTATATCATGAGTTTACAGGATTTATTTATTACCTCAAAAGGACAGCCTATTACTTATAAGGGGAAGGTGTTACAGATGATCGATAGGGTAAATTTATCATCTGGTAGGGTCGGAATAAAGGTCTCGTTCCTACAAACTAATAGCAAATGGAAGCAAGGAATTGTATTACAAACCAAAGGTAAGTTTGAAGTTAATGGTAAAATTGTAAAGAATAAAATTGTATTGTGGGAGCATACAGCCCCACCTGAGATTGGTTTATTTGTGATGTCTGATGATGCTGTTTTGATTGTGTATAATGCATGGCAAACGGAAGATGGAACTATTGATTATTGGCATAATGGTGCAGCAATGAAAATTGACCAAAAGGAACAGACGAGAATTTATAATTGTAATGATGGCTATGCTGATGAAGATTTTGACGATTTAATATTTCAAATCGAATTTCAATGACTGTTGCTCTTATGGAAATCATAGTCCATCAAATAATCAGCTTAATCATAGTTCAAGATCAAAGGGCTATCACAGTATTACTACATTTCCCATCCATCACATTCTAAGATTGCTTCCTCAGCAGAAAAAGCTGCCTCGCAATTACGCCCGGTTTTAAAAATGTTCAACACAAAAAAATCCCCACGAACACAAATTCAGGGGGATTCTCATTAAAATGAAATATAATAATTAATGTGCCGGAGCAGCAGGAACAGCTGGTACAGGTACTTCAGTTTTAATTGTATTGCTCGTTGGCCTTACATCCTTACTGTGGAGGTTGGCTATGGTTGGGGCAATAACAAGAGCTACGATTGACATCAATTTAATCAGGATGTTCATTGATGGGCCAGATGTATCTTTGAATGGATCACCTACAGTATCACCAGTTACAGATGCCTTATGTGGTTCAGATTTCTTGTAGTACATCTGACCATTGATTTCAACACCTTTTTCGAATGATTTCTTGGCATTATCCCATGCACCACCGGCATTATTCTGGAACATACCCATCAATACACCACTCACAGTAGCACCTGCAAGGAAACCACCTAATACTTCTGGGCCTAATATAAAGCCCATCAATAATGGCGAACAAATAGCTATTGCACCTGGTAACATCATTTTCTTCAATGAAGCCTGTGTAGAGATAGCCACACATTTGTCGTATTCTGGTTTGCCTGTACCTTCCATAATGCCTTTGATTTCACGAAACTGGCGGCGAACTTCTTCCACCATACTCATTGCAGCCTCACCCACAGCACGGATGGCCAATGATGAGAAGATGAAAGGTATCATAGCACCTACAAACAGTCCAGCCAATACATCGGCATGGTAGATATTGATAGCATCATTCAATGCAAAACCGTTTTTCTCAACCACACCTACATAAGCAGCAAACAGTGCCAATGAAGTAAGGGCAGCAGAAGCGATAGCGAAACCTTTACCTGTAGCAGCTGTAGTATTACCTACAGCATCAAGGATATCGGTTTTTTCACGAACCTCTTTTGGTAATTCACTCATTTCAGCAATACCACCTGCATTATCAGCTATAGGTCCGAAGGCGTCGATAGCCAACTGCATAGCAGTAGTTGCCATCATACCCGCAGCAGCGATTGCCACACCATAAAGACCAGCGCAAGCGTGGGCAGCATAAATACCACCTGCAAGAACAAGAATTGGTAAGAAAGTACTTTCCATACCTACAGCAAGACCACCAATGATATTGGTAGCACCGCCTGTAGCCGACTGGCGGATGATACTTAATACAGGGCGTTTACCCATTGCAGTATAATACTCAGTAATCATACTCATCAAGGTACCTACTGCAAGACCAACAAGGATTGCATAGAATACACCATTACGTGTAAACTCATGACCACGAAGTGACATTGTTTCAGGCAGGATACCATTTACTATGAAGAAGCAGGCAATAGCAGTAAGAACAATAGAACCATAGTTACCCATGTTCAATGCCCTCTGAACTGCTGTTGTGCTTACACCAGCGCTATCAGAAATACGTACAAACAAGGTGCCTATCATTGACAATACAATACCCACACCGGCAATCAACATTGGTAACAGGATTGGCGCCATACCACCGAATTGGTCGCCGGCAGAACTTGTTTCACGGCCCAATACCATGGTAGCCAATACGGTAGCCACATAAGAACCGAAAAGGTCGGCACCCATACCTGCTACGTCACCTACGTTATCACCTACGTTATCGGCAATAGTTGCAGGGTTGCGGGGGTCATCTTCTGGGATACCGGCTTCTACCTTACCTACCAGGTCAGCACCTACGTCGGCAGCCTTGGTATAGATACCACCACCCACACGGGCAAACAGGGCTATACTTTCAGCACCCAGGGAGAAACCAGTAAGTACTTCTATTACTTTCTCCATTTCAGCACTGTCAACTGCAGCATGAGGAGCGAAGATCATTTTCAGAGCAATAAATAAACTGCCTAATCCTAACACAGCAAGACCTGCCACGCCAAGACCCATTACAGAACCACCGCCGAATGATACAGCAAGTGCTTTGCTTAAGCTGGTACGGGCTGCATGTGCAGTACGTACATTAGCCTTAGTGGCAATACGCATACCGATAAAACCGGCAAATGCACTGAAGAACGCACCAATAATAAATGCAACAGCAATCATCCAACTTGAATTGGCACTACTGTTTCCCATTACTGCCAGTAAAATAGCAGCAATCACCACAAAGTAAGCAAGTACTTTGTACTCAGCCTTCAAAAATGCCATTGCACCTTCTGCAATATAGGCAGCAATCTCTTTCATTCGGTCGTTGCCGGCTTCCTGCTTGGTAACCCAGGCGCTCTTAATGAAAGTGTACAATAATGCCAAAATACCAAAAGCTGGTACGAGGTAAAATAAACTACTCATAATTGTTATATGTTGTTAATAATGAAGTGCGCAAATATAGGTGTTTGATTGCTAAATTAATAAGGACTAGCACAAGGAATTTGATTATTAATTTTGAATCAATAGTTAATAGACAGGGATTTACCGTCTTTATCTGCTAATTTGGTACAATAATGCTATGGATTTTGCGTTAATCAACATCTTGTTTGTTTACAATGTCAATTATATTGCAAAAAAAAATGCTGATTTTATAATTCCTAACCTCTGTCACACAAGAATATTCAGGAATAGACTACTTTAGCAAACAAAATGTCGGGCCGCTTTTGGCGAAATATCATCCTATCCTTTCTGGTTCTGGTACTTATAGTAATCGGGATCATTAACTATGTTGTGGGTATAACCACAGCAGAATACATCTATTCTGACATTAATAAAATCCCAAAGAACAGGGTAGGTCTATTGCTTGGCACGGCCAAATACATGGATAAGGGCAGGCAAATACTCAATGAATATTACCAAAACCGAATTGATGCCACTGTGGCCCTCTATATGGCAGGTAAGATTGACTATATAATAGTAAGCGGTGACAACAGTACTTTGTATTACAACGAGCCAGCTCTAATGAGGCAAGACCTTATAGACAAGGGCGTGCCACCCAATCGTATATTTATGGATTATGCCGGTTTCCGAACCCTGGATAGTATACTCAGGTGTAGGGATGTGTTTGGTCAGAGCAGTGTGACCATTATTTCGCAAAACTTCCATAATGAGCGGGCTATATACATTGCCAAGCATAAAAATGTAAATGCTGTGGCATTTAATGCTGCAGATGGTAATTCCATACTGGATTGGTATTTTAGGGAGAAAATGGCCAGGGTGAAAATGATGATTGATCTGGTAGTAAATACCCAGGCCAAATATTATGGGGAGGCTACTGAGATAAAGTAGACCGCAAATATTATTGCTAGCCTGCCATTTATTTATTCTCTTCCAAACCGGCTAATTCCTTCAAATTTCCGTTCATTTCACTTATTCGGGGAAAATAATATTTGCTGTAAATACCCAAGCCTAATGGAACAGTTGCAATAACCACGGCCAGCCAGAAAAAAAGATTATGTTTCATATAGGTGCCCATATCCACTTGTTTGTGCGACATGTCTATAATAATGAGGGAAGGAACTGAAAAAACCATGGAAATAAAGTTGAAGGTTCTTTCTATTGAAATGTATTTGGTGTAGCGGGATAACTTGCCACTAATATCTGTAATGGTTTGGTTGGCAATGTTGATGCCCCGTAAAAATTTTATTTTGAATAAATACCATACCAGATAAAAGGATAACATACCAGCATTTAACAAATAGGCTACCTGGTAAATAAGCCCATGTTTATAGCCTGATTCAATAAATAGGAACAGAATGGTTATTGCAAGGCACACTG
>CAIWHI010000954.1 GCA_903912435.1 uncultured Bacteroidota bacterium
CCACAACACTTGGAAAAGAATGGATGGTATTTGTAGAACGCCTTGAAGGACAAATCCGTTTGCTTAGCCACATTCCATTTGCTGCAAAGTTTGGCGGGGCTACAGGTAATTTTAATGCCCACCATGTAGCATTTGGCAAAATTGACTGGGAACAATTTGGCAATGACTTTGTGAATAAGAAACTGGGATTGGAAAGGATGCAGTTTACCACCCAGATAGAGCATTATGATAATTTGGCGGCACAGTTTGATGCACTGAAAAGGATAAATACCATACTTATAGATTTATGCCGTGATGTGTGGCAGTATATCAGCATGGAATATTTCAGGCAGAAGGTGAAGGAAGGTGAAGTGGGAAGTAGTGCCATGCCACATAAAGTGAACCCTATTGATTTTGAAAATGCCGAGGGTAATCTGGGTATTGCTAATGCGCTTTATGAGCACCTGAGTGCCAAGTTGCCCATCAGCCGTCTGCAACGTGACCTAACTGATAGTACGGTTTTGCGCAATGTAGGAGTGCCATTGAGCCATAGTTTTTTGGCCCTGCGTTCGGTGGAGAAGGGTTTGGGTAAATTGTTGCTTAACCAGCAGAAAATGGATGATGATCTGGAGCGTAATTGGGCTGTGGTGGCAGAGGCTATCCAGACTGTGTTGCGCAGGGAGAATTACCCAAAACCATATGAGGCTTTAAAGGCATTGACCAGGGGGAAGACCAGCATTACGAAACAGGATATTCATGAGTTTGTGGATACCCTGGAGGTGAGTGATGTGGTGAAATCTGAGTTGAAATCGATAACACCGCAGAATTATACTGGAGTGGAGTTTAGGTTTTAAGAGTTAGTTGAATATGCGGCAAATAATGTCACCCTTTCAGGGTTTACCAACATTTTTTGTTTATTTTCTATAATAATGTCAACCCTTCGGGTTTTACATAGTTTATAAAACAGCGAAGGTCTTCGGGTTTACATCGTTTATAAACACACGGGTCTGACCCTATAATATTCTAAAATAATGGTGAAGCTGCCGGAGGGTTTGTTAATGGATTTGATAGGGGTAAGTGGGTATGATGAGGAAGCATTTATTGCGGCCCATACGGTTAGTTCGCTTACTTCTATAAGGTTGAATCCTGCAAAACCGGCGGTATTGTATTCTGATGCTGAATTGGTGCCATGGAATAACCTGGGCAGATACCTGGCCCAAAGGCCAGTTTTTACTTTAGACCCTGCCTACCATGCCGGGGCTTACTATGTGCAGGAGGCATCTTCTATGTTTTTGGCACATTTGTTGGAAGGGGTTATTAAGGGAAAAACAGGATTGAGGGTGCTAGACCTCTGTGCCGCCCCTGGCGGTAAAAGTACCCTGCTGGCATCAATGCTTGATAAGGATAGCCTGCTGATTAGTAATGAGGTAATACGTACACGTGCCTCTATACTTGAAGAAAATATGACCCGTTGGGGGCATAGCAATACCTGGGTGACCAGTAATGACCCCAGGGATTTCTCGAAGTTGGCGGGATATTTTGATGTGATAGTGGTGGATGCGCCATGCAGTGGTTCGGGATTGTTCAGGAAGGATGAAAGGGCTGTGGATGAATGGAGTGAGG